>CALCUV010000198.1 GCA_937906765.1 uncultured Prevotella sp. | reverse complement strand
CATTCTGCTCGATGTTATGATGGGCGAAATGAGCGGTTTTCACCTCGCCAAAAAGCTCAAGCAGGATAGCTCAACTGCCAATATTCCCATCATCTTCTGCACCGCACGCGACTCGGAGGATGATATGGTCATGGGGCTTAATCTTGGGGCGGACGATTACATCACCAAACCTTATACCATTCGCAATGTTGTAGCACGCGTAAAGAGCGTGTTGCGCCGAGTGTCTGCACCGCAAAACGGCGCCAAGACTGAGGCGGAGAAAAGCAATCAGTTGATTGTCGAAGGGCTTTGTCTGGACCTGGAATTTAAGCGGTGCACGATTGACGGGGCGGAGGTAAAATTGGCAAAGAAGGAATTTGAACTCCTCGCCTACTTGATTCGCCATAGAGGAAAGATTTGTTCGCGCGAGGAAATTTTAAGTCGCGTATGGAGCGATGAAGTCATTGTGCTCGACCGAACAATAGACGTCAACATTACGCGCTTGCGCTCAAAGATGGGTGCGTATGGCGCTTATATCGTTACCCGCTCAGGTTTTGGTTATGGTTTCCGCAACTAAACTCTCGTTTCACAAGCGCCTGTTCCTGCAACTCATCGCCTATGCTTGGGCATTGGTAATCTGCTTTGTGGGGTATCAATATCTGCGTGAGAAGGAATACAAGGCGGACTTCCTCAGCGCTACGCTTCAACAATACAATCGCCACCTGCTTGAAGAAGTTGAGGAAGGGCGCTCTTACGAAGCCTACATTTCTGCTCACGAAATGCCCTTCACCGACCTTCGCATTACGCTCATCACGCTATCGGGCGCCGTTATTTATGACAACACGATTTCCGTAGATTCGCTGGACAATCACCGAAACCGACCTGAAGTCAGAGAGGCGTTGCGCAAGGGAGCGGGGCATCATATCGGGAGACTATCAGCAAGCGATGGGCGTGAATATTTCTATGCTGCCACCCGTGGCAAGCGCGTCATTGTTCGCACAGCGCTTCCTTATTCCAGCACTTTGAGGGATATGCTCGAAGCCGATTGGTCTTTTCTCGTAGTAATGATTTCCTGTGCGCTGGGAGTGAGCGTCATTGCCTATTTCTCCACACGCCAACTTGGCAAAGATATTGAGCGTGTCAATCGTCATGAAGCGGAGCAGGAGCGTTCACGTCTGAAGCGTCAACTCACCAACAACATCAACCACGAACTCAAGACGCCTGTAGCTTCCATAGGCGTGTGTCTCGAAACGCTACTCTCAGGCATTCATCTTAGCGAAGAAAAACGTCAGGAGTTAATCAGCAGATGCTACATGCAAAACGAGCGACTCCGCCGATTGCTTAACGACGTGTCGCTCATCACGAGAATGGAAAACGGGAGTGAATTTATTCACAAAGAAACTGTTGTTATTAACGACATCATCCGTGAAGTGGAAGCAGAGTTAGAGGTTATGCCGGAGGAGGAACGCTTCGTGCTTCACACCGATTTTAAGCATAAAGTCACCACTTGGGGCAACATGTCCTTAATTGCGTCTATCTTCAGCAACCTTACGGAAAATGCTATTGCCTATTCGGAAGGGAGGAACATCTACATCTCTCTGCTTGAAGACAATGAGCAGATGTGCCGCATCAGATTTGAAGATGACGGGAAGGGCGCCGAGCAGATTCACCTCCCCTATCTCTTCGAACGCTTTTATCGTATAGACAAAGGACGCTCCCGCAAGAAAGGCGGAACAGGACTTGGACTCGCCATTGTTAAACATGCCGTTTTGGTTCACGGAGGCAACATCACCGTTACCAATCGTCCTGAAGGCGGACTACGATTCGAGTTTACGTTGCGCAAAAAATCGTAGATTTTTGGAGGAGTGAGGGTACTATAAATAAACCAACATACAACAAAACATCCCCCTTTATCAAGTGAGTGCTTGACAAAGGGGGATGTTTTTTATGTCCACAATGAGAGACGCTAATTTTGCTGAGTTGCGAGATTTTGCATCAATCGTTGGCACAACGCCTCGTGCTTCGCTCGCATATACCACCAGATAACGTTCATGACGGTGAGTTCGAAAATGAAATAGATCCAGGGGTGGAATGCGAGTAAAGAAAGGTAGAGCACGATAGCGCGAGTGTTGAACGTCAATATATTTGCCCATTTCATTAGGGGGAGACTTCCTGCACGGAATTCCTCACGCAGGAGCGTGGGGATTTCGTCCTGATAACGCGAATCGAGATGTTGCTTCAAACCTTGGAAATTGGGGGTCATTTCTTCCTGAGAAAGGGTGTAGCGACGATAGAAGAAAAGGAAAAGTTTATACACAAAATCTTTGCGCCACGTCAAAGCGTCATAATCGGCTTTGACCTTACGGGAATTGTCTAACTCACTACCCTGCTTACCCTTCAGGAAATAGAGGTGGATGTTGCGATAATAATCTGCCAGTTGGCATTGCTTGGCATGGCAAATGAGTCCAGAGAGTGCCGCCAACGCCCAAATCCAAATGCCCCACTTGTATTGGGGCAGGAAAGGGATGGCGTCGTCCTGAAGTCGCAGACAGATGGCGGCATAAATCGTGAAAAACCACACATCACCCGCAAAACCGTCAAGAATTCTGCCCCAGAGGGTTTTCTTTCCCGTGAGGCGCGCCATCTGTCCGTCACACGAGTCGTAAAAGTTCGCCCACATCAACAGGAGTATACCTAAAATGGTATAGAAATAGGAGTCAAAGTAAAAACACACTCCCGCCGCCGCGCCTAAGATTATGCTGAGAATCGTCACTACATTCGGATGCACGTCGAAGTGCATGAACAGGCGCGCCCAAAGATAACCAATGGGGCGCGTGAAGTGAATGTCAAGCCATTCTTCGGTATCTTGACTTTTAAAGGTGGATTTTAGTTGGTCAGACATAAAGATGTTTAGTAGATGAGTTGACAAGAATGATTTCCACAAATGTGGTATCTCCGTGTTTTTTAGACATAAGAACAAAAGAACATAATATATATGAACAACTATTCTGACGTCAACAACACATACTTCAGGACTGCAAAGTGAGAGCTGTGAACGCCCGCGCTGCCTCAGTTACACAAGGGGCAAAACTGGGGAAATCGTTGAAATCTATAAGGGCAAATGTGCCATCGGGTCGGACTATGCAGTCACCGCCATACAATGTGAAACCACTTACAGAGGCAACCTTGGTGGCCAATCGGTAAAGCGCCTCAACATCATAGGCATACTCCTGGGGCACTCCATTATGCGCCTCGAGTCCAAACTTACTAAACCCTGATTTACCCTCTGTGGGGTAATAGGCATAGAAAAAGGGCGTACCCGCTATGCCATAAAACTTCACAAGGTCGCCTTCGACATGTTCAGAAACAACATACGGCGTAACGTCAGAGAAGTCGGCACATAACAAATCCTCCCTCGAAGCAAAATAACGCACATCCGCCTCCGCCTCAGCATCTCCCCCCCCCGTCTTTACCCAAAGCGGGAAGTTCAAAGAGGTTTCCCAGGGACGGTGCGTTACTTCTGAGGGGGGCAATGGGATGTTTGCTTCAATGAAACGCAAAGTTTGACGGGCACGTGTGTTATGAAGCACCGCCTGTGGCGCGTTCCACACCTTATGCCCCTCTTGCATCTCCCAATCACGGAGCAACGTCACCGCAGATTTAGACCGCGCCATGCTCACAATGCGACTTGGCGCATGGCGTAACACTTCAGCCGTAAGTTGCGTTTCTTCCACGTGCTCCACACGGAATCCCTTCGCTTCCAGAGCCTCACCGATTGCCCTTAAAAGCGCAGCATCGCGCTCCACGCTATTCGGGGAGAATCGGTGAGCGCGATGCACGAGTAAAACAGTCATTTCCATAAACTGAAGTGTTTAAGACATAAGAACAAAAGGGGAAAAGGGTGAAAAGGGGAAAGGTTAACGTTTAAAGTTTAACGATGAACGTTTAAAGACCATGCGGAGTGACAGCACTGCGCCAAACTCTTCGTTAAACGTTCATCGTTAAACTTTAACCTTTAAACGTTAACCTTTAACCTTTAAACGTTCAACGTAAATCGCAAATACTTTTTCGAAAAATAAAAAGTAACTTTAGGAAAACAATTTGAGAGTTTAGAAAAATTCTTTAAGGGTTTGTTTATGCCCTAATTGTCCTTCAAAAAATCGAGCGCCTTTTGGATGTCAGAAGCATGGTCAACGTCGAGGATTTTTGAGAAAGGAAATGCCTTCAGGCAGAGACCGTCGGCAATGAGTCCACGCTGATAATTGCGCATACGACTTTGCCCTTCCGCCATACACCTTTGAAGTGTTTTTAAGGCAGGCGCCGTGAGTCCGTAAATACCGCCAGAAATATACTTGCAAGTCGTAGAAGCATCTAAGAAAGCAGTAATGTCTAACGACTCATTTGTTGCAACGTACAAAGGTTTCTCGTCATCGACAAAGTCGGTCACGCCCATCACGCCATCGGCATCCGATTGCGCAAAGTAATCTAAATACGCTCGGAAGTCGCTTTCGCGGAAAATGGTATCGACAGTGGTGAGACAGAAAGGTTCATCCGTAAGATGCAAAGACAATGCGAAGAAGGAGTGCATCGAACTGGGCGTTGTTTGCACCACCAAATGAATACGTTCACCTCCGGGTTGCGCCATCAACTGTCGCACATGTTGCTCCACCTGTGGATGTAAGTCGTTGACAATAATCACAATGCGCTCCGCACCACACGCATTAAAGATGCGCACAAGGCGCGAAAGGAGCGGTTCTCCGTTCAAAGGGACAAGCGCTTTAGGCCATGCCACCCCTTCTTCCGAAAGGCGGCGCCCCTCGCCTGCTGCGATGATGGCAAATTGCTTAATTCTGCGCTGCATCTTCGGTGCGCTTTTCTGGACGTTGCACAAAGTTACGACGCTCGTCCTCACGGCGGTCTTGATACAACTTGGGCAAGGGATTTGCCGTCACTTCTGCGTCAACAAGTCGGTTGCGGAAAATGTCCATTGCGGCATAAAGCGCCTGACGAAACGAATTTTCAGAAGCAATGCCCTTACCCGCAATGTCGTAAGCCACACCGTGGTCAGGCGAAGTGCGCACCACGTTCAAACCTGCCGTATAGTTAATACCGTCGTCCATAGAGAGCGCCT
>CALCUV010000197.1 GCA_937906765.1 uncultured Prevotella sp. | reverse complement strand
CCTCAAACAATGATTGATTTTGAAAAGCAAGGCGGACTCGTTCCTGCCATTATCCAAGACAGCACGACACGCAACGTGCTCATGCTTGGCTATATGAACCAAGAATCTTACAATAAGACGCTCGAGACGGGGCGCGTCACATTCTTCAGTCGTTCTCGCCAACGCCTCTGGACTAAAGGCGAAGAAAGCGGGAACTACCTTGAACTCGTCAGCATCGCCGAAGATTGCGACAACGATACACTCCTCGTGAAAGTTATTCCCCACGGCCCCACCTGCCACACAGGAACGGACACATGTTGGGGTGAGAAGAACGAGAGCAACCCACTCCTTTTCCTCTCTGAACTTCAAAACGTCGTGGAACAGCGCCACCGCGACATGCCCGAAGGGTCATACACGACCACCCTCTTCCGAGATGGGCTCAACCGCATGGCACAGAAGGTGGGCGAAGAGGCGCTTGAAGCCGTAATCGAAGCCACTAACGGAACCAACGACCGCTTACTCTACGAAGCATCCGACATGTTCTTCCACCTCGAAGTGCTCCTCACCGCCAAAGGTCTGCGCATCGAGCAGGTGGCAGAGGAACTCCAAAAACGCCATCAGCCGGGGTGGAAAAAACACTAAACTCCAGAACGAGTTTAACTCACTGGATTCCACTACTATCTAACATACAGTTTCAAACAACAATCATCGCAAAAACTATTAGGCACTTAATGATTCTTAAGTCTCAAAGAATTTTCCCTAAGTGCCTAATAGTTTTTCGTATGTCTAACTTTAGGAAAAGCGTAAGGAGATTAGGCGGGCAAGAATGAGTTTTTCGCTTTCGGAGGAAACACATTTCTCCCTGCATTTTCCCCACCGAAAAGTTGTAGATTCGTTTCTTTATCGTAACTTTGTCACTGGATAACATATTAAACTCTATACAACAAAATGGGAAAAGTTCTTATCATTGGCGCAGGAGGCGTAGCCACTGTTGCAGCGCACAAGGTGGCGCAGAACTCTGACGTATTTGATGAAATCATGATTGCAAGCCGCACGAAGTCTAAGTGTGACGCTATCGTTAAGGCGATTGGCAATCCTAACATCAAGACTGCTCAAGTAGATGCCGACAACGTACCCGAATTGGTGGCACTCTTTAATGAGTTTAAGCCCGACCTCGTAATGAACCTCGCACTCCCCTATCAGGACCTCACGATTATGGAGGCTTGTTTGGAGTTCGGTTGTTCGTATCTCGACACGGCAAACAACGAACCCAAGGATGAAGCACACTTCGAGTATTCTTGGCAGTGGGCATACAAGGAACGCTTTGAGCAGGCCGGACTTACCGCAATTCTTGGTTGTGGTTTCGACCCCGGTGTGACTTCTATTTACACCGCTTACGCTGCGAAGCACCACTTTGACGAAATCCATTACCTCGACATCGTTGACTGTAATGCGGGAGACCATGGTAAGGCGTTTGCTACGAACTTCAATCCCGAAATTAACATTCGCGAAATCACGCAGAAGGGTCTTTATTGGGAAAATGGTAAATGGGTGGAAACCGAACCCCTTGAAATTCACCAGCCTCTTACTTACCCCAACATCGGTCCGCGTGAGTCTTACCTCCTTCACCATGAAGAAATCGAAAGTCTCGTAAAGAATTATCCCACCATCAAGCGTGCGCGCTTCTGGATGACTTTCGGTCAGGAATACCTCACTCACCTCCGCGTGATTCAGAACATTGGTATGGACAGCATCGTACCTATTTGCTACGAAGGCCATTGGATTCAGCCCCTTCAGTTCTTGAAGGCCGTGCTTCCCAATCCTCAGGACCTCGGTGAGAACTACGAAGGCGAAACAAGTATCGGTTGCCGCATCCGTGGTATCAAGGACGGTAAGGAACGTACCTACTACGTTTACAACAACTGCTCACACCGCGCAGCCTACGAAGAAACGGGCATGCAGGGCGTAAGTTACACGACAGGCGTTCCCGCTTGCATCGGCGCACGTATGTTTATGCTCGGACTCTGGAAGCGTCCCGGCGTATGGAACGTAGAAGAATTTGATCCCGATCCCTTCATGGACGAACTCAACAAGCAAGGCCTCCCCTGGCACGAAATCTTCGACGGCGACCTTGAACTCTAAAAATTCTGTTCTCCCAAAAAACATAGGCGCACCAAGACTGACTGACGACTTGGTGCGCTATTTTATTTCGCAATAAATGACTGAAAAAGAAAAAGCCGAGGCAGGTTTACTTTACAATGCCAATTACGACCCCACACTGACCTCCGAGCGCTTGGCATGTATGGACAAGTGTTACGACTATAACAATCTGCGCCCCTCGCAAAAACAAGAGCGCGACGCCTTACTTCGCCAGTTGCTCGGAAAAGCGGGGAAAAACCTTTGCATTGAGCAACCCTTCTTCTGCGATTACGGACGCAACATCGAGGTGGGCGACAACTTCTTTATGGGAGTCAATGGTGTGATTCTTGATGGAGCAAAGGTAACATTTGGTAACAATGTTTTCGTAGCGCCTAACTGTGGGTTTTACACCGCAGGGCATCCCTTCGACCCCATTCAGCGCAACGAAGGATTAGAATACGCTTACCCCATCAGCATTGGTGATAACGTTTGGATAGGAGCAGGAGTCAGCATCGTTCCTGGCGTTACAATCGGCAACAACTCCGTCATTGGCGCCGGTAGCGTTGTTACACGCGACATTCCTGAAGGTGTACTTGCCGTAGGGAATCCCTGCCGAGTGATTAAGAGAATTGTGGGGAGCGAAACAACTGAAAGATGAGTTGTTCCTTGAGAAACACACAGAACAAAACTTTTTACCCTTCACGGAAAAAGGTAAACAATAGAAAAACGAATACAGATAGGTCCTTATATTTATGACACCAGAGCGCGACGAACTCGTAATGCGCCAACTCTTACAGTTGGCCTACGACTTCAGTTACATCCCCACCTTCAACTATGAGGTGCATCCTCAATTATATGACTTGCTTCCGGAAATCAATCAGTTGATGCTTGATTCAATGGACCATTGGTTTGAAACGGAAGGGCAAGAGTTTTCTGAGGAACACCGACGCAAGACCTCCTTACGCTTTTGCTTGACGTTGGGAGTGGGTGCGTCGTGGTTTTTCTACCAACAGGAGGAACCCATCGACGCTAAGTCGCTCTTTCAAATCATGGCGGCGCCACGCGGTGAGGATGCGATGGACGAGTTTATCGAAGACGCCGTGGGCATTTGGTTTTCGAGCGACTCCGACAAGCATTCCCAGTGGTTGGCACTCTGTGATAGTTGCTACGAAGTGCTCATCGCTCACTACGATTGGAG
>CALCUV010000196.1 GCA_937906765.1 uncultured Prevotella sp. | reverse complement strand
TGCATATTACCACATCGTCTGAAACATACGATGTAATCCAACTGAACTCTGGTGGCTGGCACAATGAACTTTCGCCGCTTCAGGTGTTTCTGACAAATGATGGTAGTGACACTGCAATGGTTGTTCAAGCTGGCGGCATTTTTGGGTATACTCCTTATGCCGATGAGTCAACAAGGAAAAGGAAGTTTTCACTGTCCGCGGCCACAGGGAACTTGTTGCAGTACGATGAGAATGACATCCGCAGACAAGCATTGGGGAATAATGGAACGTTGCGTCAATATGACGGGAATGACAAACTCAGGACTTATCTCGAATACGGTGACATCATGCTCTATACCTCTGCGGAGAAGCAGACGGCGAAGCTGTCCGGCGCGGCGTTCACAACAGGCGGCAGTCTTCAGTTATCCGACACAAGCGCAGTCGAGAGAGTGCGGCTGACGATTAACGGACTTACTTTCTACAATTCAAACGGGAACGTGGCGGCAATATACACTGCCGTCCCGACATATACAACCGTGTCTTCATCGTACGTCACCACGTTACGATTCACGCGAGTGGGGAATATCGTGACGATGACGTTGCTTGACCCTAAATCGCTGGTTGCAAACGGGATGAGAGACCTTGGCGTGGTTATCCCTGCGGAGTACAGACCGTATGCAGTGTCCGGCACAAACCTTCCATACGATGTGCCGGGGCTGATTCGCGTGTTTGTCTACCCTTCTGGGCAGATTCAAATTTATAACTTCACCACAAACACAGGCACCATGAATGTCTCGATGACCGTGACATGGAGTGCGATTTATTAAGGAGAGAAGCAATGAAGTACATCGTTTTGGAGATTCAAACCAACTCAGACGGAACAGTGGGAACGATTCTGACATCCTATGACAAGCTTAACGAGGCAGAGAGCAAGTTCTTCGCGGTTCTGTCGGCGGCGGCACTGTCTACCCTTCCGACTCACACTGCCATGTTGCTGACGAACAACGGCACGATGCTGAGAGTCGAGACTTTCGAGCACAAGGGGGAATGACATGGAGCAGATAACACTTGGAGACCTTGCCGCATGGGCGGGGTTCATCGTTGCGTTAGGTGGGTCTGTGGCGGCAATCGTCAACGGCGTTAAGAAGGCGCTGAAGGCGATGTTTGATCAGCAGATGCAGGCAATCAACGCACGAATGGACAAGCAGGAAGAAGCAATCAGCAGGACGGACATGGAAAACTGCAAAAATTTTCTTGTGCCGTTCCTTGCTGAGTGCGAACGAGGGCAGGAACACGACCAGATAGAGCTTGAGCGGTTCCATGAACAATTCTCGCACTACACGAAAATAGGCGGGAATAGTTACATCGCCGCCAAGGTCGAGAAACTACAGAAAGATGGAAAACTGTGAAAAGAGAAGATGAGTGATAAGTTTAAGAATTGGATTAAAGCGGCAGGAATCCGCGCGATCAGAACTGTCGCGCAGACCGCTATTGCCACCATCGGCACGGCTGTTGCGCTTGGCGATGTAAACTGGATATACGTTGCATCCACTTCCGCACTGGCTGGCATCCTGTCCATGCTGATGAGCATTGCAGGACTTCCCGAACTGGAAAAGATTTCCGAAGACGAGGTGCAGGGATGATTCGCGTGGCACAGGCTGGAAGTGACGAAAATTATAAAATCAAAAACGGGCAGGCCGGCGACCAGAGGAAAACGAAGCCCGACGCGAACGGATGCTTCCTTGGCGAGCTGAATGTCGAGCCGTGGTACAACAAGCCATGGGATGTGCTGATTCGCCCGAAGTCCGAGACCGTGGCAAACGCCATTGCTGGGAACATTCACACCATCTGCCTGAACAAGAACGTGGGCTACGATCAGAACAATGACGAATCCCTGTGGAACGCCTTCGACAAGCTTGGGTGGACTCCCACTTCCATCGCCAAGCTTCCACTGTGCGAGTGCGATTGTTGCCGACTTATTGATGTAGGCATCAGACTTGCCGGGATCACGAATATCCCGAATCTGAAGCACAAGTACACTGCAAACATCAAAGCCGCCCTTCAGGCATCTGGGCATTTCGACATCCTGACAGGGGCAGAGTACACGCAAAGTACGGCGAAGCTGAAACGCGGTGACCTTCTGCTTCAGGAAGGGCATCACATTGTTGTGGTTCTCGACTCCGCAAAAGAAGAGAAAGCCGCCCCGTACAAAATCTATAAGTGCGTGGCTTGTTGCCTGAGAACTGAGGGAAATAAGAACAGCACACGGCTTGCGTATCTCCATCCCGGCGACTTCGTTTCCCTGACGGGATGGTCACCGTCTGGCTGGGGTCACGTTACGTTCAATGGCAAGACAGGCTATGTCGCTCCGCAGTACCTTCTCCCGGTTACTACGGTCCAGGTAGATGTCTGGCGGGCGAACATCCGACAGGGTGCAGGAACGAACACCCAAGCGATGACCGTGGTGGCAAACGGCACAAAGCTTGCGGTCAAAGGCAACACCGTCAAGAACGGCGGCACAACCTGGTTCCCGGTCAACTACAACGGCTACAACGGCTTCATCTCCGAGAAGTGTGTTAAGGTAATTTAAGACATACCCCCTACCGCTTGGTGGGGGGTTTTTTGAAAATCTCGAACATATTTTCGACTCATAGTGAACGCGTGGTGAACGCGAACATAAAAAAATGGCTCAACAGAGCCATTTTCAAGATGCAGATGGGGGGACTTGAACCCGTGTTGGTGGAAATTTCCCGTTATTTGTTCTGAAATTTACTTTTTCTGAGTGAAAAAGTTTTTAAAAATTGTAAAACGAATTTAAGAAATTTAATGCCAAGTGAATGAAATAGTGAATGAAAACGGTGAATAAAAGGTGAATACTCAGAAAAACTCATCGATGTAGTCATTCAGCACCGCCGTTTGTCTGCGCCTTTCTTCCTCGATGTCACCGAGGTAAGTGTCATGGATGATTGCCGGAGAAGACCAGCCGCCGTTGGAAGAGGTGGTCATGTCGGATACACCCAGCGAGTGTGAGAGCGATGCGTAGAAGTGCCTAAGATCGTGGAGTGAGAAATGCTCCACACCGAGGTCATCTATCGCCCTGAGGAATCTGTTTGTGACCATGCCGGGGTTTATATTGACGCACTTGCCCTCTGTGGGGAGCGCGGCAATCACCTTCTCCGAGACAGGCACACTCCTGATGGATGATGTGGTCTTGGGCGTTTTGACTACCCATTCCCGGTCGGGCGTTTCTGCCATTGCCTTATTCACTCTGATAATACGCAACTTTCGATTCACATCTTTTGCGGTTAATGCGCAAGCTTCGCCACGGCGTAACCCGGCAAACGCACATAGAGTGACCGCTGCTTTCATGTCGGGATCGTTCTCGAAATAGTCCACCAACTTCTTGACATCCGCTTTTGACGGAACGTGCTTGCGTTTCTTCGCTTGCCGTGGAAGTTTGACAAGGAATTGCTTCGTGCCGCCGCAGAACTTGTAGCTGGATAGGAACACTCCATACGCATTCTTCACCGATTTCGGCGAGTACCCCATACCGACCATCCACGTTATCCATGCTTGCACCTGGACCGTGTTGATGGTCGAGAGGGAGACCTTCCCGAACGGCGAACCTTCGATGGCATTCTTCAAAACCTTCTTGTACCCGCGCAGAGTGGATGGCGATAAAACGGCAGCTTTGTCTTTTATTGCCTTATTGACCATCAGCTTCACATCACCGCCGAGGACATTCGAATTCTCCATCTTTATTCGATTGCCCTCATACTCCGCTTCCGCTTTGGTCGGCCTTGTGATAGACCCTCGTTTCTTATTCCCCTCTATGTCAGTGTAGTAATACTGCACATTGTAATTCCCTGACGGCAGTTTTCGTGCTTTCATCGTCTATGCCCCCTAATTTGCCCGTATTTCGATTTTACCCTTTAAATGCACAGTTCCACGAAAAACGATTTAAAATCGCTCTACGCCGTGATTATAAAGCGACAGAGGCATATCCTCATATCCCATCACGGTTACGCCTGTCATGGTCATTCATAAAGTTCAATAAAGTCAAGATTGTGCGTTTGTCTTCCACGTTGAGGACGCGAAACTTCTCAAGGAACGCTTTTTCATCATCCTCTTCGATGCCGTCATACCCGGCAAGCCAAAGGGCATCGCAATTCAAAACATCCGCTAACACCTTCAGGTTTTCGTCTTTGGGGTCATGTTTCCCAAGGACATAAGCGGAAATCAGGCTTCTGCTAATGCCTGTCTTTTCCACAAGGTCTGCTTGTCTTAAACCTCTTTTCTCCATCATTTGAACCAGCCTTTGAGAAAATTCCCCCATCTTAAATACCCCCAATCTTTTATCTCCTGTGTCAACTTTACCACAGGACAAAAAATGCCGCAATAAAAATTTTTAAAAAATATCAAAAAAGTGCTTGACAAAGGTCTCGCTATATAGTATCATGCGAATTGTCAAGAGTGACACTTGACAATAACGCAGAAAGGAGAGGCTGATGCGAAAGCTAAAAGGCAGGATTATTGAATACTACGGAAACACTTCGGAGTTCGCCAAAGCGATGGGAATGAGCGAACCGACCATGTCAAATAGATTGTCTGGCAGGACTCCTTGGAAACTGGTTGAGGTTGCGAAAGCTTGCAATCTGCTTGAGATTCCCGGTAGCGAGATCACCACATTTTTTTTACCCGAATGTCAAGTGAGCAATAGCGCACAGGACACAGAATAAACAAGAACGAGGGGGATGAGATGAAGAAACTTCTTTACGCCATGAGCATCGTGCTTACCACGGTCTCCGTGTTCGCCATCGGCGGCAGCTTGCTGCAGCAGCTCTACGGAGATCTTTTCATG
>CALCUV010000195.1 GCA_937906765.1 uncultured Prevotella sp. | reverse complement strand
ACGGTATATACAAACTTGTAGTAACACAAGTTGCCCGATGCCGTTTCTGTGATAGTCACCGTTGCGCCATCGCCACTTTCCATTACGCTAAAGGTGCGACTGGTGATGCCATTTTCCGCACTGTAATAGGGGTCTGTGCCATAAGGAGCATCGTTTTCAATCCAGCGGTAATTGCTATAGGCAGGAGCCGACTTGCCACTGCTATTAGCCGTGATGACGTCTAATCCGCCCATGTTCCAGTAGGTAATACCGTTTGTAGTATTTACCTTCATGCTCATGTCTTCGCCTTCGATGTAGTAGGTAGTGCCACTCTTGGTCACCTTAAGCGGAGTTCCCGCTGAGGCATCAGCAGATGCGAGCGAGTTGCGCTCTTGAAGTGTGTACTGTGTGCTCGCAATCGCGTGACCAACTTCCGCCCACGATGTTGCCTGAGACAGACATACAGAAACGTTCAACAGATATTCGCCGTTGTCAATGCTTGTGGTGTAAGGAATAGTAAGGTCCTTGAATGTTGAAGAAGGAATAGAGGGGAGCGTCATACTTCCGCTTTCCACTTCAAAACCTTCGTGGAGCACTTTCCAAGTAAGTGTCATGCCTTCAAGGTCAATGCTTTCGTACTTATTGGTGATGCGGATAACCTTAGCCGTTTTATTGAAATTGCCAAACTTGATGTATTGGTAAATGCGCTTCACTTCCGCAAGTTTACCCGTAGGTTGGCGGTCGGCAGTGATAACACCGTTGTTCACGAAATTACCTTGGTGGGGCGCTTCGGGATAGTCGTTACCATTGCGATACTTGTTGAAACCATTCACCTTGAGTTCGCCGTTCTTAATATCCTCAGGCGAAACAATAGCTTGGTCCACCCAGTCCCAGATACAGCCACCCATACCATTCGTACTGCTTTCCATCACGTCCCAATACTCCTTGAGGTTACCTACGGAGTGACCCATAGCGTGAGCATACTCACACATGAAATAAGGTTGCCCCTTGCGGTCAACGTCCCACTCTACAGTAGGCACGTCTCGGTACATGACACTATAAATATCCGTAGGAGACGTTCCCGCACGAGTAGCGCCTTCATAATGAATAGGACGAGGATCAAGCGCTCGGGCAGCATTGTAAGCGTGATTGAAGTTTACGCCGCCGTCACTTTCATTACCAAGGCTCCAAGATACTACGCAGGGGTGATTTCTGTCGCGGAGCACCATGCGAGTGATTCTATCTACGATCGGTGCGCGCCAAGAAGACGCAATATGTATGCGTCCGCCGTTCGACCAATTCTTGTGGAACTCAACGTCTGCTTCATCCATTTGGTACATACCGATATAGTCCATCATGGCATTCATCTTCGGACTACGGGGATAGTGACTCGAGCGCACCATGTTCACATTGTTCTGCTTCATCAGCATGAGGTCGGTCCACATCGTTTCAATGTCCATTGTGCGTCCCGTGAGCGGATGCGTATCTTGCGTATTCACGCCCTTCATCAGCACACGCTTGCCGTTTACCAAGAATTGGTTGTTCTGAATTGTAGCTACGCAGAAACCATACTTCGTGGCCGTCACACTTTCTTCCTTACCCGCAGCATCCTTTTGGATAATTTCAACGGTGTAAAGCGCAGGATTGTCGCTTGTCCAGGGTTGGAGGTTTGCAAGTCCTTCGAAGAGGATGGCAAGATTCTTTGAAGTCTCAGCGGCTGTAAAGTCAGCGCTGCCAGTCTGTGTCTGAATGACGTTTCCAGCAGGGTCAATGAGGCGCACTTCATACTGCTTGCTGGCAGTGAGTCCGTCGCGGTTGTCAAGGTCTAACTTCACGGTGAGTGTGCCTGAAGTAGCGTCTTCCGAAAGTGCGCTGGAGATGTAATGGTCTCTTACGAACACCTTAGGAACAGACATGAGGTAAACGTCGCGGTGAATGCCGCTCATGTGCCACATATCTTGTCCTTCGAGATAGGAACCGTCGGTCCAGCGAATCACGCGTACGGCAATATTATTCTCACCTGTGCGCACGTGTTTGCTCACGTCAAATTCCGCATCCATATTGCCGCCTTCGGTGTAACCCACATATTGACCGTTCACCCACACATAAGCGGCAGAGTAAATACCATCAAAGTGGAGCAACACACGCTCATTTTCCCAACCTTCAGGAAGTGTGAAGTTACGGCGATAACTACCCACGCTGTTGTCCAATCCCTTGCGCATCGTTACGTAAGGAGGATTGTCGGTAAAGGGATAGTCCACATTAATATAGAGAGGCTTTCCGAATCCAGACATTTCCAAACATCCGGGCACGGGTATTTGTTGCCAACTTGAAGCATCTACGTTGTCGCCATAGAAATCTTCGCCGGGCATTGTGAGGTCATCGTTGAGCACATTCCAAATTAAGTTCCACGTGCCGTTCAAAGTCATCCAACGCGAACTCAAGGTGGGGTCTAACCATGCCTTGCCGTAGCGCGCATCAGCACGCATAGCTTCGGTTGACTGATAAGGAATGTAGGTGGCGTGTCCCTTTTCCTTGTTTTGTTCAAACACATTTTCATCTTGCCAGTAAAGACCCTGAGGCAAGTTATCGTTGCTCACGCGAGTGAACGTAAAATGTGTGTCTGTGCTTGTTGCATCGGCGGTTAAGTAAACCTCTTCCGCAGCATTTACGGCAAAGTGATAATATTCAAACGAAGGTGACCACTTCGAACCTACGTTTTTGCCCACCTTAAGCTGATAGGTTTCTTCAAGACCCTCAACTTCTATGATTTCAAACATCTGATTCCAGTTGGCTTCCTTATCATCCTTGCCCTGGCTCCACTGCAAGGGACCAACACCTGCCTCAAAAGCGCAGTCAATACACTTACCGCAATTTTCGTTCAGCAGTTGGAACCACGTAGTTGAACCTGTCTGATAAACTGGAATGCTCAACTTCCACATCTGTCCGTAATTCTTGTCCGCGGCTGGTTCAACAATGATTTTTGCATTATTCTCGTTGTTACCGCCATTAGAAAGCACCTTCCCTGTGTTTACATTCTTGATTTGGTAAGTGAAATAGGGCAGAGGCGAAATGTTATCTTTTACGTTCACCACCTCTTTGAGTTCAAAGTAAGTGCTGGTGTTCGTCAGTTCATTCTTCATCCAGAGTTCGCCATTCTCATATTCCATGATGGCAAGGTTAGGATTTTCTGCGCAAAGCAGTTGGATGGCCGAACCAGCGATACCTGGAGAGTGGATTTTGAATATCTGGTTGGTGTTGTTGAGATTGGGCTTCCAATGCAAGAGTTTCCCGGGGGTCTTACTCTCCAAAGCCATGTCGATACTCAACTTAGAACCCATGTTGTAAAGTCCATAGCTTTCCGTATCTCCGTTGCTGATGAGCGCCCATAACTGCGACTTGTCATTTTCATCCAATTCGCCCATTATGATAGGCGCATCGGGAGCATGATTTCCCGCATTGGTCACTGCCTTTCCCGTGTTGAACGACACAATTCGGTAGATACTACCAATGGTCTGCGCACTCGTCGATAAGGCAAAGACACCTGTCAAGACGCATAAGACCATGCGCTTGCCCATAATCTTTGAAAGTTTAATCATAGCACTAGTGTGATGTTATTTATAGTTTAAATTTTCGCTATTTTACCGCTTACAAAACTACGAACTTATTTGTGAATTTAAGGCAATTCTCTTCTGTGAATTACAATTTGCTCACATATTTTGTTTAATTACCCATTTGATTTACAAATATTTTACGTTAAGATGAAAATAGTGCTTCAAAAATTTTGTCAATTATATATAGATGATTGCACCCTTAGAATGAATAAATAGCATCTAAATTTGCAAATGGATGGACTCTATGTTGCTTTGCGTTGTTACTTGCAAGCAACGTATGTATTTAGGAAGCACGCGCCGTGCGTCCCTACTTGTCAATGGTTAATCTCTTCTGTTTCTTCTGTTCTTTTGTCTAAAACAAATTGACGCTCTTTTATTCTTTTGTGCTTCTGTCGAAAGGTTTGTTGAATGCGGACGCACGCGCCGTGCGTCCCTACTTGTCAAACGAAAGTCCTTCTGTTTCTTTTGTTCTTCTGTCTCAACCCACCGCCATAGGGTTTACTTTTCTTCAGTCCCCCACATCTTCGCCCCTTCAATACATCCCCTTGTCACAAAGAGTAATATTGGGCGCCGAATAAGTAATAGAATTTCTCTAAAGTCTTTAATTGTTTTTGCTAAAAGAGGTGTTATGGTGGGGATGTTTAATTTTGGCAAGAATGGGGTAGAGAAAGTGGTAATCAAAAGTGAGAAGATTGGGCATACAAGAATCGGAGACACCCAAGCATGAGGGCATCTCCGATTTCTTATGCAGTGTTGCTGCCACGTTTATAATGTGGGCAAAGTTACCTTAAAGAGGTTGCTGTTGGTGTGCTGAGAGAGGATGATTTCTTTCATTTTCTGCACCACTTCGGGGTATTTTGCTGCCACGTCAGTGTCTTCGTGGAGGTCGGTTGCGAGGTCGTAGAGCATGCAATTACCATTCTTTACCACCATTTTCCAATTTCCCATGCGCAGAGCCATCATGTTTGTTTCGTGGAACTCCCAGTAGAGGAAGTCGTGGGCTTCCTGTGGTTTGCCAGTGAGTTCGTTGTAGAAGGAAAGTCCATCAAAGCAGTCGCCTTCAAGATTCTTGTTTACGAATGCTTCGGGGTAGCCACCGATTCCGGCAATGTCGCAGAAAGTGGGGAGAATGTCGTAGAACGCCAACTGATGGTCGGACACGCGTCCTGCTTCTACGGTTCCGGGCCAGCGTACAATGAAGGGCACACGGATACCTCCTTCATGCGTAGAGCGTTTTGTACCGCGG
>CALCUV010000194.1 GCA_937906765.1 uncultured Prevotella sp. | reverse complement strand
AAGAAGGAGTACTCTGCCATGAAACTCACCCTCATGCTCATGGGGGGATCTGCCTTCTTGATGTGTGGTATCTTCGGTATCTACTTCGATTCAGGCGCCTCAACGATGAACATTCTTGATATTGCGAAACACGGTGTAGCACTTGACAACCAATACTTGTGGTTCCCCATGACCTTCGTAGGTTTCGGTGTACTTGGAGCATTGTTCCCCTTCCACACTTGGAGTCCCGACGGTCACGCTTCTGCCCCCACCGCTGTATCTATGCTTCACGCCGGAGTGTTAATGAAACTCGGAGGCTACGGTTGCTTCCGCATCGCCATGTATCTCATGCCCCAGGCAGCACACGAATTGGGTTGGATTTTCTTAATCCTCACAGGTATCTCCGTTGTTTACGGCGCCTTCTCTGCATGCGTACAAACCGACTTGAAGTACATTAATGCCTACTCTTCAGTGTCTCACTGTGGTCTCGTGCTCTTTGCTATCTTGATGATGAACGAAACTGCCTGCACGGGTGCTGTGCTTCAGATGTTGAGCCACGGTTTGATGACCGCCCTCTTCTTCGCCCTCATCGGTTTTATTTACGGCAGAACGCACACGCGTGACATCCGCGAACTTTCAGGATTGATGCGCATCATGCCCTTCCTTTCAGTGTGTTACGTAATTGCCGGTTTGGCAAACCTCGGTCTCCCTGGGTTGAGTGGTTTCGTGGCCGAAATGACCATCTTCGTAGGTTCGTTTGAAAACACAGGCGCATTCTATACAACGCTCACCATTATTGCATGTACGAGTATCGTAGTGACGGCGGTTTACATTCTGCGCCTTGTCGGAAAGATTCTTTACGGCACCTGCACGAACGAACACCATCTCCACCTCACTGACGCCACATGGGACGAACGCTTCTCTGTCATCTGTCTCATTGCTTGCGTCGCAGGTTTGGGTATAGCTCCCCTTTGGGTAAGCAACTTGATTGGTGATGGCGTAGCGCCGATTATCAACCAATTGGACAAATTCATTGATCTGAACCCGTTTATGTAAAGAGGTTGTAAGGTCATAAGGTTTTGAGGTTGTAAGGACCATGCGGACTAAAGTTCCCTGTGCGTCTTTCCCCCCCCCCTTTATAACCTTAAAGCGAAGCGACCTAATAACCTCCCACCTTAATTAGTTATGGATTATTCACAATTCTTATCAATGCATGCCGAGCTTTCGCTCCTTGCAGTGATTCTCATACTCTTTATTGCGGACCTCTTCATGTGTCCCGACAAGAAGAGCGGGAAGGGTGTTTATAACACCTGCTTGCCTGCGGTACTTCTGTTGGTACATATCGTCCTCAACTTGTTGCCTTGCGCTTCGTGTGGCACGACAGAAAGTTTCACCGCCTTCGGTGGCATGTATGTCCACAC
>CALCUV010000193.1 GCA_937906765.1 uncultured Prevotella sp. | reverse complement strand
ACCTGGATTAATAATGAGTTGTGCCTGAGGTTTCAATCCTGCATCAAGTGCTTGTTTTGCAACAGATGCAGCACGCATCAAGTCTTCATAAGAAGAATTTGTACACGATCCAATGAGTGCCACTTCCACCTTTTCAGGATAATCTTTCTCAGCGACATAAGTCTTCATTTCATTCACCGAAGTGGCAGCATCTGGAGTAAAGGGACCATTGATATATGGAACTAATTCTGAAAGATTGATTTCAATCAATTCATCATAATAGGTTTCAGGATTCGCTAACACTTCTGGGTCAGCACAAAGGTCTGTAGCAACTCTATCTGCCAATTCTGCAACTTCAGCACGACCAGTACCTCTTAAGTATACAGACATACGTTCATCGTATGGGAAAATACTTGTTGTTGCCCCAACTTCAGCGCCCATATTGCATATCGTTGCCTTACCCGTACATGAAAGAGTTTTGGTGCCTTCACCAAAGTACTCAATAATAGCGTTTGTCCCGCCCTTAACAGTTAAAATTCCTGCTAGTTTAAGGATAACATCCTTTGGTGCAGCCCATGAATGAAGATTTCCTGTTAAACGCACACCAATACGACGCGGAATACGCAATTCCCATTCCATTCCAGTAAGTACGTCAACGGCATCAGCGCCCCCCACACCAATCGCAATCATGCCAAGACCTCCAGCATTAGGTGTGTGAGAGTCTGTTCCAACCATCATACCACCAGGGAAAGCATAGTTTTCCAATACAACTTGATGGATAATACCTGCGCCAGGCGCCCAAAATCCCATGCCATAACGAGCTGCCGCACCTTTTAAAAAATCATATACTTCAGCATTTTCGTTGATTGCACAAGGTAAATCCACCTTGCTACCTTCACATGCACAAATCAAATGGTCGCAATGTATTGTAGCAGGCACGGCAGACTTGTCCATACCCGCATTCATAAACTGAAGCAACGCCATCTGCGCCGTAGCGTCTTGCATTGCTACACGGTCGGGGCGGAAGTTTGCATAAGTTGTTTCTAATGAATCATTGGGGTTATAAAGATGGGCATACAACACCTTTTCAGATAAAGTTAAAGGACGTCCAACCTTTTCACGTATGGTGGCAACACGTTTGCTAAATGTAGCATAATGGTTGCGTATAAAATCAATATCAAAAATCATTGTTAAGTAAGTAGTTTTTGGATTACAATTAATTTTTATCGGACAATAGTGACATTTTATCACTGAGCAAGCGCAAAGATAAAACAAAATCAATAAAAACAACACCTTTTACTTACATAAATTCACAACAAACATATCTTTTCGACTCAAAAGAAAAGTAATTCAAGTAAATTAGAGTTTGTTTCAAGTCTGTTAAACATCTTTATTATATTAATATTGTGTGCATTGTTTCACTCTATTTTACACATTCAAAATAATATATAATAACCCTTTTTCATTTAATCTTGGAAAAGAATAATTAAATCTATTTTAGTCAGAATTATGTTTTAAATAGTTTTTCTTAAGTTAGACTTAATTCTGTTTATATAAGGATTAATTTACGGCATACTTCTTGCACATATTAACTTATTATTTACATATCAACATCTATTCCTTTGTTATTCCGAATATTATCAAGTCCAAATGTAGATTACAAAATTGTGACCAGAAAACCAATTAAAACTAAATTTATAAGCAAGTAATATCGTGAAGTTCAATATTATATTATTGGTTTTTTGTTCATAATATTATTATTCAAAAAAAAATTGTACATTTGCAGAGTGTAGTGCTTCTTTCTTTAAGATATGCTACACAAAAAACACAAGATTCTATACACATTAAAATTTTCAAAATATGGAAAACAAGGAACTTATCCAAAAATGTGAGCAAGTGGCTCAAGTGTGGGCAACATCTCCTTACTTTGACGCAGAAACTCAGGCAGAAGTTAAGGCCATGTTGGAAAACGAAGACAAGACTCCTCTTATTGATGCTTTTTATCAAAATCTTGAATTCGGTACGGGCGGTTTGCGTGGCACAATGGGTGTTGGTACTAACCGCATGAATAAGTACATCGTAGGTATGGCTACTCAGGGTTTTGCGAACTACATCAACAAGGCATTCCCCGAAGGTGGACAGAGCGTAGTAGTTGGTCACGACTGCCGTAACAACGGACGCATGTTTGCTGAAAGTGTTGCTGCTATTTTCAGCGCTAACGGTATTAAGGCTTACTTGTTTGAAAGCCTCCGTCCCACTCCTGAAATCAGTTTTGCTATCCGTCAGTTGGGTGCTGTGGCAGGTGTTAACGTAACAGCATCTCACAACCCCAAGGAATATAATGGTTATAAGGCTTATTGGGCTGATGGTGCTCAGGTGTTGGCGCCTCACGATAAGGGTATCATTGACGAAGTAAATAAGGTAAAGATTGAGGATGTGAAGTTTGAAGCCAACTGGGATTTGATTCAGATTATCGGTGGTGAAATGGACTTCGACTACATGACTGCCGTAAAGGAAGCAATGATTGACCAAGACGTCATCTTGCGCCAAAAGGATTTGAACATCGTTTACAGCGCAATGCACGGAACAGGTCGTGTCATCGTACCCCTTTGCTTGCGTTCATGGGGATTCCAGAATATCAACGTTGTGCCCGAGCAAATGATTGTTGACGGTGACTTCCCCACTGTTGTTAGTCCTAACCCCGAAAATGCGGAAGCTATGACGCTCGGTATGAACCTCGGCACGAAGTTGAATGCTGACCTCGTTGTGGCTACCGACCCCGATGCTGACCGCTTGGCTATTGTTTGCCGCAATCCTCAGGGTGAATGGCAGATCATCAACGGTAATCAGACCGCAATGATGTTTGTTTACTACATCATCAAGAATAAGATTGCGCTCGGCCAGTTAAAGGATAGCGACTTCCTCGTGAAGACAATTGTTACCACTGAAGTTATTGCCGAAATGGCGAAGAAGAACAACGTGGAACTCCGTGACTGCTACACAGGTTTCAAGTGGATTGCACGCGAAATTGCTATTTCAGAAGGCAAGCAGAAGTATATCGGAGGTGGTGAAGAAAGTTTCGGTTTCTTGCCCTACGACAAGGTGCGTGACAAGGACGCTCCTGCCAGCATCTGCTTGATTTGCGAAATCGCAGCATGGGCAAAGGACCAAGGCAAGACGCTCTATGACTTGTTGATGGATATCTATAAGGAATACGGTTTCAGTTTCGAACACACTATTAATGTAACTAAGCCTGGTAAGTCTGGCGCTGACGAAATCAAGCAAATGATGGCAGATTTCCGTGGTGAGAAAGCTCCTAAGACAATTGCTGGAAGTCCTGTTGTATTAACGAAGGACTATCAAAGTCTTGTTGCAAAGGATAACTTGGGCAATGAAACCAAGTTGGACTTCCCCGCTACAAGCAACGTTTTGCAGTTCTTCTGCGAGGACGGAACGAAGATTAGCGTGCGTCCCTCAGGTACCGAACCCAAGATTAAGTTCTATTGCGAAATCAAGGATAGCATGAAGTGCTCATGTGAATATCCTGCATTGATTGAAAAGGCATTGGGCAAGGTGGAAGAAATTAAGAAGGACTTGGGTCTCTAATCAAGATTATTCCTAAAACGTAAAAAGGAGAAAGGAGAAACGTATGATGTGCGAAGAGTCGGCATTGTATAATTCTCCTTTCTCATTTATTATTAATTATGCTTTATTTCGCTTTCTGTCAAGGAGATTTACTCTTAACTACCGATAATGCAATTTCACATAACCTCTCTAACGTGGTTGACTTGCACCCTTGGCAACAGCAAATCAAATTTTCTACCCCATCAGGCATAGATTGTATTGCCGTAAAATTAGAATCCCCAGTATGTAAAGATGGGTATAAGATGATGGGACTTCGTGAGACTTTTGAAATACTCGATAGTGAGTGTTATGCACTTGCAGGTAAGGCAAGAGAGTTGCTCTATTGGAACGACAACTCTCAGTTTTGCGGAATGTGTGGTTACCCAATGAAATTTCACACTAATATTTCAAAGCGTTGCACGAATTGCGGAAAAGAAGTTTGGCCAGCATTGGCAACGGCAATCATTGTGGCAATTACGAGAGGCGAAGAAATATTGCTCGTGCAAAGCAAAAACTTTAGAGGTGACTACATGGGACTCGTTGCCGGATTCGTTGAAACAGGCGAATCGCTTGAAGAAGCTGTCAAGCGTGAAACCCTTGAAGAAACGGGCATTTCCATTAAAAACATACAATATGCTGGAAGTCAAGCCTGGCCCTACCCTTCTGGTCTCATGATAGGTTACACTGCAGAATATGAAAGTGGTAGTTTACAGATTCAGCGCTCAGAACTTAACAAAGGCGGCTGGTATAGTCTCCGAAGTCTCCCTGCTATACCTGGGAAAGTTAGTCTTGCGCGCCAACTTATAGACCAAGTAAAAAAATCAATTATTGGTTAATTTTTTGCATACACTCCTCACAACATAATTATCTAAAATCTTCTTTAATCCACCTGATGTTTACATTACTCAAGTTTATCTGCCAATCTCCCCTGCTCCGCCCCACGAAAGCAGACTATGATGCATTGCGCAGTTTTATTAGAAAGTGCATCGAGGAAGGTGCACCCCTACATAATGCCTTTCAGCATAACCGCATCGAAATGGCACTACAAACCATCATGTTGGCACACGAGGCAATTGGATTAAAGGGACTGGAACTCAAAGCCTACTTGCTTCATTGTGTCATTGACACGAATAGTCAGCGCGAAGCAGCAAAAGGAATCTTTGGGGCAGAAGTTGGCGAAATTCTCGACCGCTTCAACGGCATCAGCACCCTACTCCTCCGTAGCGATAAGTTTAAGGAAGAAAACTTCAGAAACCTCTTCGTACACCAAGCTGGTGATATGCGCATCGTGTTGATTCTCATTGCTGAGAGTGTCGTGCTTATGCGTCATGCCAAGGACACAGAAAACCTTGATGCTCAACTTGCGCTTTCACGTGAAGCAGCTTATCTCTATGCACCATTAGCACATAAGTTAGGACTTTACCAACTGAAGCGCGAGTTGGAAGACCTCTCTTTAAAGTATATGGAGCGCGAGGCTTACTATCACATCAAAGACAACTTGAATGCCACAAAGGAAAGTCGCGATGCGTATATCGAAGCATTCATCAACCCAATCCGCCAACTCCTTGACGAAGAGGGATTGAAATATCACATTAAGGGGCGCACAAAGTCCATCCACTCCATCTGGCAAAAGATGAAGAAGCAAGGATGTGGTTTCCACGGAGTGTATGACCTCTTTGCCATACGAATCATCCTCGATGCCCCATTCGACAAGGAAAAGGAGCAATGTTGGAAAGTGTTCTCCCTTGTCACCGCCAAATATGAAAGCAGCCTAAAGCGCCTTCGCGACTGGTTGACAGTTCCCAAGAGCAACGGATATGAAAGCTTGCACATCACCGTTAGAGGTCCGCAGGACAAATGGGTAGAAGTGCAAATCCGCACCGAGCGCATGGATGAAATTGCTGAGCATGGTCTCGCAGCCCATTGGCGTTATAAGGGTGTGAAAGCATCGGGTAGTGGCATGGAGTCATGGCTTGCAAACATCCGAACGGCACTTGAAACGGGCAATGACCAACTCCTCACCGATAACCTTGCTGTGAGTGGCAAGCAGGACGTCTATGTGTTCTCCCCAAAAGGCGACCTCTACAAATTAGGTTCAGGAGCCACGGTCATAGACTTTGCCTACCACATCCATTCACGCGTTGGCGATCATTGTGTTGGCGGACGCATTGACGGAAAAGCAGTTCCCATTCGCCACCCTCTCGAAAGCGGCACTACCGTTGAGGTGCTCACCCAAAATTCACAAACTCCAAAGTTGGAGTGGCTCAGCTTTGCTGCTACTGCTCATGCTCGTTCAAAAATTAAAGCCAGTGTGCGCGATCTTCAAGCCAAAGAGGCTGTCATGGCGCGCGAACTTCTTGAGCGCAAACTCAAAAACAAAAAACTCGATTGGGACGAAACCGTCATCAACATTCTCATCAAAAAATTAGGATTCAAGGAAGCAAGCGACTTCTATAAATCCCTCACCGATGGGCGCCGAGATGTCAATGAAGTAATTGAGCGCTACGTAGAAATAGCGAAACGTGAAGCAGGACAATTAGAACGTCAAGCCCCCCTGCGAAGAGCAGAAGAATTCAACTTACAGCAAGACGTAGAAAACAAATATTCTGACACGGACTCAGATGTGCTTGTCATTGACCAAAATCTGAAAGGCATTGACTTCCAAATGGCACGTTGTTGCTCGCCCGTATATGGCGATGAGGTCTTCGGTTTTGTAAATTCAGGAGGTGGCATCAAGATTCACCGTACAAGTTGTCCCAATGCAGCAGTCCTCAAAGAGCGCTTCCCTTACCGCATTGTCCGTGCGCAATGGGCGGGAAAAGGTGGAGGAACCTACCCTATCACGCTCCGCGTAGTGGGACATGACGACTTAGGTATTGTCAACAACATCACGAGTATCATCTCAAAGGAACAACAAATCATGTTGCGCTCCATAAGTATTGACTCTACTGACGATGGTCTCTTCTCTGGCATCCTCACCGTCATGGTAAAAGATACATCTGTGCTTACACAACTCATAAAGAAACTACGCACCGTAAAGGGAATAAAGGCCGTAAGTCGTAGTTAAGACAAACTTAAAATTAAGTCTCAAAGAATTAAAAAACTTTGAGACTTAATTTTTTTTATTTGAGACTTAGAAAATGGTCTTAGTGATTCCCCACAATCATTAACTTTTACTTTAGATTAAACAAGCATTTAATAACTATGCATCCTAACAAGTAAGTAAGTTACTCCCACATATATCATGAGTAATGAAAGAAAAGCGAGCCACACAAACATATGGTAATTCTTCTTGTGTTTAAGGAAACTATAGGAACTCTTATGAATTGGAACTACAAAGAGAAGAACGTAATGAGCGCCCATATTTCTTTGGGGTCCCAGGACCAATAATTTCCCCATGATTTTCCCGCCCAGATGGCATCGAATATTATTCCCATAGTTAACAGCATTACAACTAGCTTTAATAATTGGGGGGTATAAACCGTCTTAAAACAAACTCCTAACGCTATAAGTAAGAAACACACGTGTTGAAGTCCTACTAAAGTTATTCACCATAACTTTGACTTTATACATTTATATGAAAAACAAAGAAATACGATGCCCCATAGCAGATGAAACCATAGGGCATCGTAGATAAATTCGTGAACGATGGTTGTGCCATAGTCACGCTCAAAAATAGTACAAATTGCAAGAAAAAGGTATATTCAGAAATTTATGACCACTTGCAGCAAGCAGATGAAAGATTGATATGTTCGCATTAATTAAAGAAGCGTATAGTTACTTCAAATTTAGATACGGTTCTTTTTAAAATGCTCTAAACTCGGGGTTATTTTGTTTCTTTATAGCGATGCACTCCATCTCAACCAACCATTCTGGACGACAAACTGGCGCTAACGTAAAGATTTGAGGAACATTGGCATAATGTTCATTAATAAGTTGTTTCACACGCTCAAAATCACATAAATCTCTGATATATACAATAATTTGAGCAACATCAGTCTCTGCAAAACCACCTTCATCAAGGAGAACTTTTACATTCTCAATCATTCTACGAGTTTGACCATCAATATCGCCGACATGTACAACTTCTCCCTTATTATTAATACTTGCTGTTCCGCTAATTAAAGCATGCGCTCTGTCGCCATATTCTACAACCGTGCCACGCTCAAAAGTAACTCCGTATTCATACGTGGGGTTGAGATGTGAAGGAGCATATAAATAATGAATCTGCTTACCCTCCATTCCTGTCAATGAATATGCTCCAAGTTGAATAATAGCGTGAGGATCGGCAGGTAAACCCTGTATTCCTGTTGAAGCGATATAATGAGTATGTTCTATTAATCCTTGAGCAATAAAATTTTCCTTACGTGCTTTAACCATGCCCATGTATTGCGTGTCAACATCTCTTACGAAAAACCAAGTTCGTAAGCAATTATCTCGCAACGTGGCACAATATTTTTCCAAATCTGCTTCATACGATTCAAGGAGATACGTCGTTTGTGTTGCAGAATTTCCTTCACCATAATGCATACCCATGCGCCACAAGTGTTGATAACCATTGTGAGCAACAATAGTTGTTCCATCACAATGCGACACTTCAACATTATCTACCAAATAAATCCACATTGCTACTTTGGAACCATCAAGCGGAGGTTGCTGAATGTAAGAATAAGCGCAATTTGCGTCTGTTTCTTTCATACCAACAACTTGATTGGTTGAATCCGACAGAAAATAACGACGCATTACTGCTGATGCATCCTTAAATTTAGGCAAATCCAATACACGTCTTTCACCTTCACACAAACGTTTATATTGTCCTGAGAACAAGTCACCTCTGGCTATAACATGAAGCATGAGATGATGTTCATTAACACCATTCTCTGCTTCATAGGTGGCACATTCAACTTGGATGCCTAAATCATCAAAATTATATATAGAATGTATCATAATAGATGTCAAAATAATGTTGAATTGTCAAGGTTAGTAAGAATATAATTCTTTCTCACCTAAAGAGGAGGGGATTAGAGTGACTCTAATTATTACAAGTAAAGCACCTAAATCCGCTACAATTCTAATAATTAGGCAAATTTACAAATAAATTTTAAACTATCAACAAATCTGATTACATGATAGACAAGAAACCTTAATCAGTTGTTTAAGATTTTGCAACATTCCTTTTGTGAAGCAAATCCACAATACGGTAATCTCTACTCCCCTAAATTCACCTGTATTCTCTATCACACATAGAATAAACTAACACAATACAACTTTTATGAATAAATTATTTGGGCATAATGCAAAGATTGTTTAACTTTGTCGTGCAAGATTAAAATTCACTTTGTTATAGGATAAATCTTTACAAAGGTGAAAGATGCTCGTGAAATCTTTCAACAAGTTTTTACCTCTAAGCGCTTACCTTTCTGAAGCAGAATCCTTAAACCTAAAATCTTTTATAAACGTTATGCGCGTAATTATCACTCCCGACTATCAGTCGATTTCAAATTGGGCAGCAAACTATGTTGCCGAGCAGATTAACGCCAAGGCTGCCGTATGCAGCGAGCCTTTTGTTTTGGGACTTCCTACAGG
>CALCUV010000192.1 GCA_937906765.1 uncultured Prevotella sp. | reverse complement strand
AAATACAAACAAAACAGTGCTGTAACGTGCTTGCTGAGGGTTTTGTTATATAGAAACAATAATAAAAATTGAGGTTTTCCCCAATTAGAGAAAACCTCAATTTTTCATTTCTACTGTATGATAATCAATGTGTATATCTTGAGTGATGGACGCAATATTACAAATTGTGGTGGCGAAGTTTTTAAAAAGGAGCGGGGTAATTCTGTTTCACCCTAAATTCGCCTTCCTCCATCCACACCTTTTTCAGGTTTAAAGATAGAAGCACTCACTATGTAAAGAAATGTTTCATCACTTGTCCGCTAATTTGAAGGAGCGATATTTCGCAAATCTTTGTGCTGTACTGAGCATCGAGCAGGCGTTCGCGGGCGCTGAGCAGGTTTTGTTCCGCCTGTCGCATTTCAATCCCTGAAAGGTCGCCGAGCATGAAGCGCTCTTGCGCGGCTTCGTATTGCTCTTCGGCAGCACGGAGGTTTTCCTGTGCCAGTCCAAGGAGCTGGTAGTTGTTGATATACGACTTCCAAAGGCGTTCTAACTGGGCGCGCAGGGTAAGTTCGAGGTCTGCCGTTGCCAACTGTGCTTGCTCAATGGCGATAAGGGCATTCTGGCGTTCGCGTTTGCGTTGTCCGTCAAAGATTTTCATCCCTACGGTCACGCCCAACTGACCTCCCCATTCGTGACGTTGCATAGAGGGCGTTTGAGGTTGGTTGTTGTAGGTGTAGCCATAGTTGGCAGCTAACTTCACATAGGGGTAGTCACGACTTTGCACCGCTTTATAGTCCAACTCTGAGAGACGTTCGGAAGAGGCTGCTGCAATGAGGCGCGCATTTGAGCGAAGCATGGCTTGCTCTAAGGTATCAACACTAATGGTTTTGATAAGGTTGATCGCCGTATCGGTAGGATTTATAATATAAAAGCCCAAACCATCTTTATATTGTGCAGCGGCACCCATGAGTTCCTGAAGGTCAACGTAGGAAGTGATGAGCGCTTCGTGTTGTGAGAGCACCTGGGCACTATCGGCGTTGAAGTCCACTTCCGCACTGCGAAGGTCGAGGCGAGAAGCACTTCCTAATTTGTAGCGCTCACTAACGATGCGGAGGCGTTCGCGCGAAAGTTCAAGGGATTCACGAAGGTTCTTCATTCGTAGGCGTTGGCGCACCACGTTGAAGTACGCCGTAGCACTTTCTGCTACAAAGTCTTCAATAGCTACGCGTGTTTGCACTTCGCTCTTGCGACGGAGTTCCTTCAAACGCTTGTAGTTTGTTTGGATTTTGAAACCATCGAAGAGCGTCCAGTCTGCCGCAACCTGCGCACGCATAGTGTGTGCCAACTGATTGGTGTTGCGGTTAGTGGTGCCTCCCTGTTTCGTTTCCGTGGAAGAGAGATTGCCCGTGTAACCTGCCGTGGCATTGACGGTGGGCAGTGCTCCTGCATTTGCAAGGGTTACGTTATTTTCAGCAACCTGCTCGTCAAGGCGCACGATTTGTATTTCGTAATTATTCTTCAACCCACGATTGATACATTGGTGTAACGTAACGGTCAAACTGTCCGTTTGGGGTTGCGCAGTAGCGGCGAGTGCCGCAAAGGCGAGGGTAAGCATATATTTTATTTGAAGTTATGAGGTTATAAGGTGACGAGGTTATGAGGTGTGAGGAGAAAAGTATTTTGGAACTCCAAAGTTTTTAAGGAAAAAGTCTTCAAAATCCTTAAAACCTCAAGACCTCAAGACCTCAAAGCGAAGCGACCTTACAACCTATTAAGATTTCTTCTTTACAAACAAGTAAATGGCAGGCACTACATACATCGTGAGGAAGGTAGATATGAGCATACCGCCCACAACGGCAGTACCCATGGCTACACGTCCTGCAGAACCTTCTCCGCTAGCATAAACGAGGGGAAGGAGTCCAAGAATCGTAGATGCAGCAGTCATCAAAATGGGGCGAAGGCGCTGTACGCATGCACTTCGAATTGCTTCGTGAATAGGTTCGCCAGTTTCCAACTTTTGGTTGGCAAATTCCACGATAAGAATACCGTTTTTCGCCACCAAACCAATGAGCATAATGATACCAATTTGCGAGAAGATGTTCATCGTTTGACCCCCGGAATTCATGAACACCAATGCACCGAATACTGCGAGGGGAACGGTGAGCATGATGATGAAGGGGTCGCGGAAACTTTCGAACTGTGCCGCCAAAATGAGGTAGATCAACATGATGGCCAAACCAAAGGCGAAGAGGAGTGAAGAACTACTTTCGCGATATTCCTTGGAGTCGCCCGAAAGTGCGGTGCGGAAGGTGTCGTCCAACACTTCTGCGGCAATCTTATCCATTTCGTCCAAGCCTTCTCCGATGGTGTAACCTTCAGAAAGCGCTGCCGAAACAGTGGCCGAGGCAAAGCGGTTGTAGCGGTAGAGTTTCGGAGGAGCAATACTTTCCTTGAGGTCCACAAGGTTTTCCATCTGAATCATCTTACCCGCTCCGTTACGCATATAAATAGCACGGAGGGCTTCGGGAGTGTTACGCTGCTGGCGGTTGATTTCGCCCACGATGTCGTATTGCTTACCGTTCATGTAAAGGTAGCCCATGCGCTGACCGCTCAAACCATATTGCAGGGTCTGTGCCACGTCCTTCGTGTTTACTCCCAACATATTGGCCTTCTCACGGTTTACACTGAGTTGCAATTCGGGCTTTGAGAACTTCAAGTCCACGTCCGACATTTGGAACGCAGGATTTTCACTCACCTTTGCCATAAACTTGGGCAACACTTCTTCCAACTTCTCAATGCTCTGCGCCTGAAGCACGTACTGAATAGGCATACGACTGCGACGTCCACCAAATGTACTTTGCTGTTGCACAAAGGCACGGGCGTCGGTCTTACTACGCACGGCGCGTGAGAGTTTGTCAGCCACCTGCATCTGTGTGTAGTCGCGGTCGCCAAGGTCCTTGAGCGTAATTTGGAGGTTACCTCCACCGCTTGAAACGCGAGCCGTTACAAACTTTGCATCAGGCACGATGCTGTCCACAAGAGCACGTACGTCTTCTGTGTAATCACGCATGAATTCGTAAGTCACCCCTTCAGGACCACTAGTGCGAACGGTGAGTGAAGAACGGTCTTCAAGCGGCGCCATTTCCGAAGGCGTAGCATTCCACAAGTAAATCGCCGTACCGAAAGCGCCCACCATAATCGCCACCGCAAGGTAGCGACGGTAGAGGAAGGAGTTGAGCGTACGCAAATAAATATTGTTGAGTCCTTCAAAGAAAGGTTCCGTCTTGCGATACAACCAGTTGTGTTGCTCACGGCGCTTCAAGAGTTTTGTGGCAAGCATTGGCGTGAGTGTCAGTGCGACAAACGTACTGATGATTACGGCGCCAGCGATTACGAAACTAAATTCGCGGAACAATCTACCCGTTGTTCCCTCCATAAACACGATGGGGAAGAACACGGCAAGCAGGGTAATTGATGTAGAGATAATGGCGAAGAAGATTTCCTTTGCTCCGTCAATCCCCGCCTCAAAGGGGCGCATACCTTTCTCAATGCGGTTGTAAATGTTTTCTGTCATTACGATGGCGTCGTCAACCACAAGACCTACGGCAAGCACAACAGCCAACATTGAAAGCACGTTGATGGAGAACCCGCAGAGGTACATAATGAAGAATGTACCGATGAGCGACACGGGAATTACCAAGCAGGGAATCAGCGTCACGCGCCAGTCGCGCAAGAAGAGGAAGATGATGAGGATTACGAGGATGAAGGCTTCGTAAATCGTAGTTTCCACTTCGGAGATGGAGGCACGGATGAAGCGGGTGTTGTCAAAACCATATTCGAAGTGTACATCTTCGGGAAGGTCCTTCTTCATTTGCTCCATGCGTTCGTAAACATTGTCGGCAATGTTAATATGGTTCGCACCAGGTTGGGGAATGACCACCACACTCACCATGGGCACACCATTCATCTTCATGTAACTCTTCAAGTCGCGCGGACCAATTTCGGCAACTCCTACGTCCGAGAAGCGCACAAGGCGACCTGCATCTTCTTTAATAACGAGGTTGTTAAATTCCTCAGTAGTGTGCATCTGCCCGAGGGTACGAATTTCAAGTTCCATTTTGTCACCTTCAATCGAACCCGAGGGAAGTTCTACATTCTCACGGTCGAGGGCGCTCTTAATATCCATCGGCGTGATGGAGTAACCTGCCATCTTAACGGGGTCTAACCAAAGGCGCATGCAGTAGCGCTTTTCCCCCCAGATTTCTACACTGCTGACTTCGTGAATTGTTTGGAGTTGCTCCTTCACGGTGAGGTCGGCAATTTCAGAGAGTTCCAAGAGCGAGCGCTTGTCGCTTTGAAGCGCCACCATGAGGATGGGCGAAGCGTCAGCGTCGGCTTTAGAAATGGTGGGAGGGTCACAGTCGTTCGGCAATTTGCGTTACGCACGCGACACCTTATCACGCACGTCATTCGCC
>CALCUV010000191.1 GCA_937906765.1 uncultured Prevotella sp. | reverse complement strand
GCAAATCGCCACGTGGTGAGAGACTTACTCCAACCACTTTAGGGCCGTCAGGCAGGCAACTACGCTTGAATTGTTGTGTGTAGAAGCGGCGCATAAATATGCCCAACCAATGCTTTATTTCTTCTTCAGTGTATTGACCATCAAAAGCAATAGTTGCCATATAGGCGATTTTTTCGTTGGTAAAACCGTAACGCAGGAAATAGTACATGAAGAAGTCATGCAATTCGTAAGGTCCCACTTTATCTTCTGTGATTTGAGCGATATTACCTTCATTGTCAGTAGGTAGCAACTCTGGTGATACAGGCGTATCTATCACATCTAACAAGATTTCGCGCAGGCGTTCACTAAAAATATTTTCGGCGGCATATCTCACCATATAGCGTACAAGTGTTTTTGGGATACCTGCATTTACGCCATACATGGACATATGATCGCCATTGTAGGTCGCCCAACCTAATGCGAGCTCGCTCATGTCTCCTGTGCCAACCACCAATCCGTTGTATTTATTGGCCATATCCATTAGCACTAGTGTGCGAATGCGTGCTTGTGCATTCTCATAAGTGATGTCGCGTGCGTCTATGTCGTGATGAATATCATTCAAATGTTGAATAGTCATATCACGTATAGGTACCTCGTGCATGCTAATTCCCAGCTCTTCCATCATAGCTAATGCATTGTGGTAGGTTCGATTGCTAGTACCAAATCCTGGCATAGTTACGCCAATCACTTGCGAACGACTATACCCCAATCGGTCGGCTGCTAAAACGGACACAATCAATGCCAGCGTAGAATCTAATCCTCCAGAAATGCCGATAATCAGCGAATCTGCATGCGTGTGCTGCCAACGACGGAGTAGTCCGTGCATTTGCAGATTCAACACATCTTCGCAATACTTATCTGTAAGGTCGGCAGGACGGGGATAAAGTCGCGCTACGTAGGGTTCTTCAATAAGCCATGAAGGACACGTAAAGACGTGCTCGTCAATGAAGTCGAGGGCGCGGAGTTGCTTTTCGCGTGATGTGGGCGTGTAAACCTTACCGGGTTCATCCACCGTGCGGTAATTATATTGCACACCACCGATGTTGCGTGCCACATGCCCCATATAACGTCTGTATTGGTTGAAGACATTTCCAAGACCACGCTTCAAGTTTGTGTGATAAATGTCATTGCTTTCGTAGGTCCATTCAGGGAGATGCTTAATGACACGCTTGAGGTTGAGAATGCCGTAATGGCTTGCCTTCATGGCGTCGTCGCCAAGGTCTTCCGTCTGACAACGTGGGTCATTGGTTTTGTTTGTTTCGCCATCGCCAAACCAGAGTCGGGGATTGTGGGGAAGGTTTGCCTGAACGAGTTTCTCAAGTTCCCAATGGTCGCTCTCGGCATCGTAAGCGTCGAACATGGGAGTGTAACCCCATTGGATGGCCCAGATATCGTAATCGTTGATTCTGGGGAAGAGTCCCTTGCGTGAGATGCTATCTTCGGGCTGAGCAACGTAGTTGAAGCGCGCATAGTCCATGATGGAAGCGGTGTGCCCATGCTTTTCCACCCATTCCTTATTGCGAAGACTATCTACGGGCGAGAGGCTTGAGGCTCCGAAATTGTGGCGCAAGCCCATGAGTGTCCTACCTCATGACTGGACACAAAACGGATGAGTTCGCCCATGAGTTCGGTGTCAAACTTCATCTTGCGCGCCGCTTCGTCAAGTGTGCCTGCTTGAATCATATACCAGTCGTGGAGTAAGGTCATCACGTTGTGGTACCAGCATACGTGGCTCTCGATAATCTCTCCCGAACGAGGGTCATGAACATTAGGTCCGTAGGCATTCTCGATGTTAGAAGCGAGGTAGCGGATAACGCTAAAGCGTGCGTCTTCGAGCGACATGCTGGGGTCATTGGGCCATTCCTTACCGATAATGGCATTCTTGAAACCTGCTTTTTCAAAGGCCACTTGCCAATCATTTACGCCCTGAATGAGGTAGGGTACCCATTGCTTGGGAGTTGCGGGGTCGATGTAGTAAACAATGGGTTTCTTGGGCTCAACAAGGAAACCGCGACGCATAGAGTCGGCCGCAAGAGAGTCCTTGGGTTCGAGGCGATAGCGTGTGACGAAGGTTTGTGTGCTAACCGTTTGCTGGTCGTCCGTAAAGGGCACGCAACGATTGGCGAAGTATCCCACGCGAGGGTCGAAAAGACGTTGGCGCATGGGTTCTTTGGGAAGAAGCACAAAGGAAATATTCAAACCAAAAGTGGCATTGCCCGTGCGTTGTGCGCCAAGACTACCCCCTGAGGCATAGTACGTTTTGATAAGGCGTACCTCCGTGTTGTTAGGGAACGTCTTGATGCTTTCGATGTAGGAAAGGTCGCGTTGCTGACTGGAAAGTCCTAACGTAGATTTGAGATTGCGCGTCAATCCGAGCGCCACGTCATCGTCTTCAAAGAAGGAATTCACCTTAATGAGATAACCATCCCTGGTAACATCTAAAATATCAAACGAACCAATAATGGGGTCGGAAGATGCCACCATCACGGAGCGGTTGATGTTATCCGTAGAGTCGGTTGCGGCAAAAAACATATTCGCCTTGAGCAAGAGTCGGTTTCCAGGGGCTTTTTCCCAATAAACAGATTGTTGGTTTGCCTGTTCTCCACCATATTTTGCGGCGTTAGCAGGAGTTTGGGTAAAGCGAACGGTAGCAAGGAAAAGCCGACCAACGAGCGAATCGGGAATTTCAAAGAAATAGTTGTCGCCCTTTTGAGTGACGGTGAACATTCCTGATTGCGTAATGGTTTTGTCCTTTCCTGCAGCTTGCGTGGGCATTACGAATGCCAAGAATGCAAGCAGGAGTAGGGTGAATCGGTATTTCATAGTTTGGAAGTTGGTTTTCTTTAATGAACTTCGTTAAGTGCGTTAGTTAAAACAGGTTTTGAATGTTTCATAACTTTGGTCAAGTCGCGAAAGTTCGTAGGGTTGAAGTGTGAGAGAGAATGTGCCCGGAATGCTTTCCAATCCGAAATAGGAGACGCAGATGCTGGCTAAGCGGAATGCACGTGAGTCGCCACGCTTCATGAGTGCCAAACACGTGTTGCGAAGCAAATCTAAATCTTCCTCTTGTGTCTTCATCTCTTGAAAGAGAGCGTATGCCGCGGGTAGGGAAGTGATGCGTAAGAGGAGGGACAAGCGTTGTTGAATGTCGGAAGTAAATAACTTGAGCAAATAGGTGATTTCCTCATGGCGTCTTGCCACGGGCAAAAATGCTTCAAGCACTTTTCGGCAATCAATAGCAGAAATTCCTGTTTGCAAATACTCTTTTAGGGCGTCGGAAGTTAGAGAAAGTTTTTCTTGTTTGTATAATGCGAGCGCCCCTTTAAGGAAGGTTCCTAAATATGCCTTGGGGTTGGACGGAACAATCATAAGGAAACATTCCCAAAAGAGTTTTTCCTCGATGGAAGGCAGGATTTCTTCGGCAAGTATATATCCCGCGGTCTTTTGATCCATGCTCTTGAGGCTTGCAAGCACTTCTTGCAATGCCTTTACGTCGCCCGCTTGCAAGGGTTGCATGAGGCGTTGGCGGAGGATGGGATTGTGACGGCGGAGCATATTTGTGAGTAGATTTTTGGGAGGTATATATATAAATAATGTGTTACTCCTTCACTTCTAAGAGCACGACGTTTTCAACATGGTGCGTTTGGGGGAACATATCCACGGGTTGCACCTTAACGACGCGATAATGGGTGTCGAGGAGTTGGAGGTCGCGCGCTTGAGTGGCGGGGTTACAACTTACATAGACAATGCGCTTGGGGTGTGCAAAGAGGATGGTGTCAATTACATCTTGGTGCATACCTGCGCGGGGAGGGTCGGTGATGATGACCTCAGGACGACCGTAAGTTTCAATAAACTCGCGGTTGAGGATGTCCTTCATGTCGCCCGCGAAGAAGAGGGTGTTGTCCAAATGATTGATTTGAGCGTTCACCTTAGCGTCTTCTATGGCTTCGGGAACGTACTCAATACCAATGACTTTCTTGGCCTTCTTCGCTACGAAGTTAGCAATGGTGCCCGTACCCGTATAAAGGTCGTAAACGAGTTCTTCGCCCGTCAATCCGGCAAATTCGCGTGCCACTTTATAGAGTTCGTAGGCCTGCTCGGTGTTCGTTTGATAGAAACTCTTGGGACCCACCTTAAACTTCAAGTCCTCCATCACTTCGTAGATGAAATCCGTACCGTGGTAGGTCTTAATGTCGAGGTCGCCAATCGTGTCGTTACACTTCAAATTGTTGACATAGAGCAAGGAAGTCACTTCGGGGAAGTTTTGCTTGATGTGCTCAAGGAGTTGCATGGCTTGTGCTTCTTCCTCGCGGGTAGTGTAGTGGAATTGCATGACGAGCATGAGTTCGCCCGTGGCAGAGTTGCGCAACATCGTGTTGCGAAGGAGTCCGCCCTGGTTGCGAAGGTCGAAGAAGGTGAGACCGTGCTCGAAGGCATAGTCACGAATGCCATTGCGAAGGCGATTGTTGATGTCGTCCATGAGATGGCACTTCTCGATGTCGAGAATCTTGTCGAACGCACCCGTAATGTGGAAACCTACGGCGTTCATGTTGTCAAACTTGACGCCTGATTTCACTTGCTCGAGGGTCAACCATTTCTTGTTAGAGAAACCAAACTCCAACTTGTTGCGATAGCCGTAAGTGTCCTTGCTTCCGAGGATGGGCAAAATCTCGGGGAGTTCAATTTTTCCGATACGTGTGAGGTTGTCCACCACTTGTTTTTGCTTGTAAGCCAACTGATGTTCGTACGCCAAGCATTGCCATTTACAACCACCACACACACCGAAGTGCTGACATACGGGATCCACGCGCTGATCAGAGAGTTTGTGGAATTTCACCGCCTCTGCCTCGGCATAACTATGCTTCTTGCGCTTGATTTGGAGGTCAACGATGTCGCCAGGAACTACGTAGGGGACGAAAATCACAAGGTTGTCCACCTTGGCAATAGCCTTTCCTTCGGCGGCAACGTCGGTGATGAGAATATTCTCGAGAAGGGGGAGTTCTTTCTTTTTACGAGCCATATCTATATGGAGTATGTAAATAATCTATAGGAGTTAGTGAATGAAAATATCCAGATTGTCGTAGGCAAATGCTACATTTTCGGGCAAGAGTTTTCCGCTTTCGGCGTGAAGTCCTGCTGAATGTGAGAAATGCGTGAGCCACGTTTGGCGCGCTCCAACGCGTTGGGCGAAGGCAACCGCCTCGGAGATGGATTGGTGAGTATTGTGAGGTTGCACGCGAAGTCCGTTGACGATGAGGGTGTCAATACCCTTGAGCAAGGTTTCATCCTCTTCGGGGATAGACTTCATGTCAGTGATGTACGCCAGGCGGTTGTTGAAGATAAAACCAAGGATGGGCAAATTGCCGTGCATCACACGGAGGGGAAGAATACTTATGCCTCCAATCGTAAGTTCCTCATGCGGGCGAATGTGGCGAAGTTCGATGCTGGGCACTCCCGGATACTTGTTCGTTCGGAAACAATAGGGGAGGCGTTGGCGTAAGTTGTTTGCTACCATCTCTTCGGCGTAAATACATACGTCACCAAATACTTGGAAGGGGCGCAAATCGTCAATTCCCGCCGTGTGGTCGGCATGCTCATGCGTGATGAGCAGGGCGTCGATGGGGAAAAGGCGCAGATGGTAAGGATTATCAGGGTCGCCACTTCCCACTTCACGAAGCGTTGCGGGGTGAAGGGCTTGGAAGTTCAAAACTTGTTGGCGAAAATCAGCGCTACAATCTATCAGAATGCATTCTCCGCCATCTCCTTCAAGCAGGGCGGAGCAACGCAAGCGCTTATCGCGAGGGTCGGAAGAAGTACATACGGGACACGTACACCCAACTTGAGGTACGCCCGTACTGGTGCCGGTGCCGAGAATAGTGAGACGCATGGGGAAAGGAGGTGGAGACGTGTGGATGTATCCACGTGTTGAAATGGATATACTTATTGTGAAAAATAAGAGTGACTTAGTAAAAAATCTTTGAGACTTAATTAAAAATCTTTGAGACTTAGTAAAAGACCATAGTTAAATGATATTCGCCTCTGGTGTAATAGTTATGCCAAATTTTTGGCGTACGTCCGCAACAATAGTATTGGCGAGTGTGGCAACTTCTATGCCCGTTGCGCCACCACGATTGACGAGCACAAGGGCTTGCTTTTCATATACGCCCGCTCTGCCAAGTGATTTTCCCTTCCATCCGCATTGCTCGATGAGCCACCCTGCGGGGATTTTAACACCCTCTGCTTGAGGGTAGTTAGGGATGTCGGAATAAGTGGCTTTGAGGCGTTCAAATTCCTCATTGCTGATTACAGGGTTCATAAAGAAAGAGCCCGCGCTTCCGATTTCTTTAGGGTCGGGGAGTTTGTTCTTGCGGATGTCAATAATGACTTGGCGGAGTTCGCTTGCCGTAGGTGTGGAAATGCCACGCTTGGCGAGTTCTTGCTCAATGGTGCCGTAAGTGCACTGGGGGGTAAAGGTGCGGTTGAGGCGCAAATGGACGCGCGTAATGGCATACGCACCCTTGCCTTCCTTCTTGAATACGCTTTCGCGATACCCGTATTTACAAGCACTATCACTAAAGAATTCGTGCATGCCCGTTTCGAGGTTGATAGCCTCTACGTTTGCCACGAAATCGGCAATCTCTACGCCGTAAGCACCGATGTTTTGCACCGCCGCCGCACCCACTTCTCCGGGGATGAGCGAGAGGTTTTCAAGACCGTGATACCCCTGCTTGACACACCATGCCACGAGGTTGTCCCAGTTTTCACCCGCGCCCACAATGAGCATCACCATGTCGGGACCAGCAAATGCTTGCTTGCCCTTGATGGCGGAGTGAAGGATAGTGCCGTCAAAGTCCTTTGTAAAAACGAGATTGCTCCCCTCACCGATATGCAGAAGGGACTCTTCGGCATCGCGTGAGCGGAGAAACTCTTGCAATTCCGCCTCGCTGGAATATTCCACGAAGCGCTTACACTTGGCGTCAATGCCAAATGTGTTATGGGGGAGGAGGGAGTAATTTTCTTTGATAAACATAGTGAAAAGGTTTTGAGGTCGCTTCGCTACAAGGTTTTGAGGTCGCTTAGCTTCAAGGTTTTACTCCGAATGGTCCTTAAAACCTTACAACCTCGTACCTCACACCCTCATTCTAATTTTCCAATCCGACTAACTTCCATTGCCACTTAATCATGCGGAACTTGAGTGTGGAAGACATTCCTGCCGAGGGACTAGTGATAATCAAATGACGCACGCGAGAGGTTGGTGATGTGTGTCCGTAGTTGATGTTTGTGAGCATATCTTTGGGGAGTTCGGGAGAATAATCCCACCACACCTCGGCATCAACTTCTCCAGTTATTTCCTCGTTGATTTCTTCATCGTAGGTTTTAAAATCAAAGGGGTTGCGGATTCTTTTTTCTTGGAAGATGGAGTCGTTGGCAAACTGTTTGTAGAAGGCATAAAAATTGCCGTCAGAATGTTGCTTAAACGATTGCCAATTTAATTGGGTTAAATTCCAACGTCCCTCAATGCGCTTAAAAATATATTGCTTAACGCTATCACAATTAAAATAAATGTATTCCACCGTCACATCGTTAATGCTCGTGTCTTGCGCACAATTCATGTCGTCGTTTTGGTCAAAAATCATGGTGTTGACCTCTTGTAGTTCTTCCAAACGGTCGAAAATCCAATCTTTGCGCTCAATTTTGCTATATATCTTGCCGTTTTGAACTGGTAAGGGGAAATGAATTCGCTCTTCTTGGAAGCGACTATTGCGCACAAAGTTGAAGAAGAAATCATCAAACAAACCGTCTGCCCCATCGGGGATGTCCAACTCTTCCCACTCCAAAGTGTCGGGCGGCAATGCAAGTATGGAGTCAACATTAACAAGTTGAGTTGGTGTCTTTTCCGGACGATTTTCACACGCCGTGAGTCCCACTAAAAAGAACACGCAAAACCAAAAACTATTTCTCATTGTAATGTATGGAATAAGCGAGTGAAGAAAGGTTATTCAGAGTGTCCTACGATTATCTGCCTTTCATGTCGCATTAGAAGTAGCAAATTTACACCTTTTTCTCTAAAACTTACCGACCTTTCTCAAATAAAATACCTAACTTTGCACGAAATTTGCAACAAGGTTAAAAGGATAATAGACTAAAGGTTGTAAGGTTTTGAGGTTTTAAGGCCCCTTGGGGTTAAAACCTTTAAGCCGTCTCCAACCTTATGACCTTATAACCTCTCAACCTCAAGACTCAACTTAACTATGTTAGAACGCATTTCAAATTTACTCGGTGAAATCCAAACTTTGAGCGCAGCTGATGAGAAGGAACTCGAAGCGCTCCGTATTAAATATCTTTCAAAGAAAGGTCTTTTGAACGACCTCATGGCAGACTTCCGCAATGTTCCTGGCGAACAGAAGCGCGAAGTGGGTATGCGCATCAACGAACTCAAGACGGCGCTTCAAGAGAAGTTGGCTGAACTCCGCCTCAATATTGCTACTTCTGAGGACGACCTCTCAGACCTTGACCTCACGCGCACGGCATATCCCGTGAAGCTTGGCACACGCCACCCCCTTTCGCTCACGAAGCGCGAAATCATTGACATCTTCGCACGCCTCGGTTTCGCTATGGCGGAAGGTCCTGAAGTGGAAGACGACTGGCACGTGTTTGGATCTATGAACTTTGCCGATGATCACCCCGCACGCGACATGCAGGACACTTTCTTCATCGAAGCACGCCCCGACATCATCCTCCGTACGCACACCAGTTCCGTACAGAGCCGTGTGATGGAGCAAAGCGAACCTCCCATTCGCGTGATTTGCCCCGGACGTGTGTACCGCAATGAAGCCATCTCTGCGCGCGCACACTGCTTCTTCCATCAGGTAGAAGGACTTTATATCGACGAAGACGTTTCGTTTACCGACCTCAAGCAGGTGCTCCTCACCTTTGCTCGCGAAATGTTTGGCGCTGACACCAAAATTCGCCTCCGCCCCTCATACTTCCCCTTCACTGAACCCTCGGCTGAAATGGACATCTCATGTAACATCTGTGGCGGAACGGGTTGTGGATTCTGTAAGCACACAGGTTGGGTAGAAATCCTCGGTTGCGGTATGGTTGACCCCAATGTGCTTGAAGCAAACGGCATTGATAGCAAGAAGTATAAGGGTTATGCCTTCGGTATGGGCGTAGAGCGCATTACAAACTTGAAGTACCAGGTAAAAGACCTCCGCCTCTTCTCAGAAAACGACACTCGTTTCCTCGAAAACTTCATGTCGGCAAACTAATAGCGAATATTCTCAACACTTTAGTGTAGTTAATATAACGAAAAACGGCGATTACTCCACTTGGGGCAATCGTCGTTTAATGTTTTGCTTTCTCTGATACATGTTTTTGGCGTTTAATAAATCTCAAAGCTATGCAAAATTCTCAATTGACGATGCACTGTTTTAGTACGTCGTCCCTTTGTAGATTGTAAAGGGGATGTGGATAAGATAAACAAAAAAGGTGTGTCCGTCAGACACACCTTTTTTGTTTGCATCATGATTAAATATTACAATCCTTCGTAATACTTTCTAATCTTTTGCGCCATTAACAAGCGTCGTTTTTCAAGGAATTGGGGATAATCTTTATCTTCCATATTTAATACCGTTGTAGGGATACAGTTCATTTCAAGGTTGTTGAAGAGTTGCTGTTCGTCTACAATCGAACCACATAAGGCTTCTTTTGTTTTGCATTGTTCAAGAGCTATGTTAAAATACTCTTTGGGGGCTTTTTTACCTATTGACTCGTTGACAGGTCTATCAAGATAAGCATAGTTGGCATCTTGATTATACTGACTCTTTGCGTAATTGTGGTTTATCAAGTATTGTTTTGGAAAAACATGATGGACATCTCCTCCCAAGTGGATAAGTTCACGAACTGTTATGTTGGTTGATAGCATAGAGATGTCATTGAAGTAGACTTGTGCAGCAAGGTAAACCAAATATGTTGGATTGTTTGTTGAAGCCATTGTAAGATTTTGAGGGACTGCTACATTCCAAAAATTTTCTGACAATATCGCATCTTCAATTGATTTCAACATTGCAGGTACTCCTTGTTCAGTTATTTGTCGTAAATCACGCGCAAATGCCGATTCGGGAGAACTGCTGTATCTTCCTGTCAAAACGGAAAGAACATACCATTTCTGTACAATTCTTTTTCTTTCAGCAACTGGAACATCTGAATTTTGAAGCAAAAGATGAATGGTATAGGCAAAATCCAATGCCATATTTGATGTTACCATTTTATTGGAGATGAACCCTGCTGATTTGATAGCAATCATAAACTGTTTAAAACTGTGCTGACTGATAACATTCAACACTCCATCGTACATGTTTTTGAAAGTTTCTTCAACAATGTCTTCTTTGAATTCGCGAGTTTCAAAGTCACGACCAGTTAATAACTGCACCAAATTTGCCAACTTTGCTCTCTTGAATTTGTGCATAAACGCAACACGAATTACATCATCGCAACCAGGGTCATACACAGTTTCTTTGTCTTCTGCGAGCCATTCCAGTTTCTTAAAATAGGGGGTTGTTGCAAAGTTTGTGTCGTTGTTTTTGATGTGTTCATAAAAGCTGGGAACTACGGATAAATGACTGAAATAATCCACAATTTTACGAAGTGTATTTCCTCCGTGCTCCTCATCTGCCGCCATTTTTGACATTACGAAATCGCCTTGACTCAAAGGTGTACCTTTAGAGTTGATGCGAATAAATATGTCTGTAACTACATCAATATCAAGTTTTTCAGAAAGCTCGATTACTCCAATTTGCGTGGTCTCAATATTTTTGAGTTGGTTTAATATCTTTTGCAAATCATTTCCGTCCATCTCTGGGTTTTCTTTAATATACTCAGGAATGAAAGTCCATGATGAAAAACCTGTGCTGAAAATAGTTGCAATATCGGGAATCCAATTCTTACTCTTGACATGAGCGGGAGTTTGAACAGCAAACATTTCAGCTTCGCTATTCCCATTTTGATAGTCTAAAGCTGCAAATGGATTGAAGGCTATCTTAACTCTGCTTTCTTTGAATTCACTATTGAACACCTTCTGTGCAGCAATTGAAGTCATGAGTGCGGTTATGCGCTGTTGTCCATCAATAATAACCTTCTTCCCAGACGACATTGTGCCATCTTTCAACTTTACATTGGGGTTTTTCCACAGGATGACATACCCAGTAGGGTATCCCTTGTAAAGGGAGTCTATAAGGTCTCGAACTTGACTATTCTTCCATACAAATGGGCGTTGTATTTCAGGAATAGCAATGTCTTTGGCTTCAATCAAACCAAGTAAACCCTTGATAGTTATAGAGGTGTTTGTAAATTTTTCGCTATTCATGATATTGTGGTATTATTTTATTTAATTTTTATGTTCACAAATTTAAATTATTATTTTGATTTAGTGGAGTTCATAGAGAAAAACTTAAACCTCTGTCGCATATCGCGACGCTGGTTTGGGAGTAGGATAAGATGTTGCCCCCTTTATGATGAGGTGATATCAAAAGGTCTCTGACACACAATCCATGCGGGCACTGTAGTGTCCACTAACTTAAAGGCTCTGAGTAATTCACTCTTAGTTTCAACTAGGGGCCGATTAGTTTGAATTATGTTTCAATTACTACTTCTCAATTACGAAAAAAGCGGAAATCATCCCTTGGGGTTGGGGATAATCTCCACTTTTGAAAAGTTTGTATGTCGGAGTAAATCTCTGAACTATCGGAATCTTACTGCTTCAAAAACTCGGCAATCTTTGCTTCTGTTTCTTTGCGGGCGGGCACTAAGGGGAGGCGGAGTACGTTTTTGATGGTGCCTTGAAGGGCGAGGGCGCACTTTACGCCTGAGGGGTTGCCGTCCACGAAGAGGAGTTTGTAGAAGTCGTTGAATCCGTGGTGGATGGTTTGTGCCTTTTGAAGGTCGCCTGCTTGGATTGCGTGAATCATTTCGGCAAATTCGCGGGGGTGGGAGTTTCCGATTACGGTGATGGCACCTGTTGCTCCTGCGCTCATGAGTTCGAATGCAATGCCGTCGTCGCCACTCAATACTTCAAAACCTTCGGGTGCGCCAACGATGATTTCTTCAATCTGACCGATGTTGCCCGATGCTTCCTTCGTGGCAATCACGTTTGGACAATCGCGTGCGATGCGGAGGGTGGTTTCGGCGGTGATGTTCACGCCCGTTCTTCCGGGTACGTTATATACCACCACGGGAAGGTCGGTGGCTGATGCTACGGCCTTGTAGTGCTGATAGAGTCCTTCTTGTGAGGGCTTGTTGTAGTAGGGCGCTACGATGAGCAATCCGTCAATGCCTTCGGGAATGTCCTTGAGTCCTTCAATGACCTTACGTGTATCATTGCCACCAGCACCGAGCAGAAGGGGTACTCTGCCCGCTACACGATCAATAAAGAAGCGGGTGATGGCACGGCGTTCTTCCATGTTGAGCGTGGGCGTTTCGGCCGTTGTGCCGAGCACGCAGAAGAAGTCAATGCCTCCTTCCAATTGGTTGTCTATAAGTCGAGCGAGGGCTTCGAAATCAATGCTGCCGTCCTCCATAAAGGGAGTGACAACGGCTACGCCGAGGCCTCTGAAGATATTTTGTCGCATATGGTTTTAAGGTTGTGAGTTTATAAGATAATGAGGTTATGAGAAACTCTCGCACGACATCGTCTGTACCTTATCTAATGTCATGTGAGTGAAGTTACCTTATAAACTTGGTCAAATTCATTATGCAAATTTAAGATTTTTCTGCAATATGGGTGTCTGAAAGGCGAAAAAATAGGGGAAAATATTTGTGGAAGGGGGAGGACTCTTTAAAGTCATTACGGTCTTTAAGGACTTTAGGGCATGTTTCCTTATGCTTCTCCATTCAATCGTGCCAAGAAAGTTTCTTCATCCACGATTTCTACGCCGAGTTTTTGCGCCTTTTCGAGTTTTGAGGGCCCCATGTTTTCACCGGCGAGGATGAAGGTGGTTTTCTTCGAAATGCTGGACACGTTCTTGCCACCGTTGGCTTCGATAATGGCTTTGTATTCCTCGCGTGAGTGGTGGGTGAAGGTGCCACTGATGACGATACTCATGCCTTCGAGAAGGGTGGAGGAGAGTTGGATTTCAGGGAGTTCCATTTGAAGTCCTGCCTCGCGTAGGCGCTCCAGGAGGTCAAGATTATCTTGCTTTGAGAAGTATTCCTTTACGCTCTGCGCAATGATTTCGCCCACGCCTTCCGTTTCGAGAAGTTGCTCAAGAGAGGCCGCTTGAAGGGCATCGATGTTTTTGAATTGGCGTGCCAAAAGTTTTGCCACCACCTTACCCACAAAGCGAATGCCGAGGGCATAGAGCACGCGGTCGAACGTCACGTTTTTGCTCTCCGCAATGCCCTCCAAGAGGCGGCGTGCCGACTTCTCACGATTGCCCTCCACGGTGGTGAGTTGGTCAAGGGTAAGGGTGTAGAGGTCCGCCACATTGTGAAGAATGCCTCGATCAAAAAGGCTTGCCACGGTTTCAGGACCAAGACTATCAATGTTCATCGCCTCGCGCGAAATGAAGTGCTCAATGCGCCCCTTGATTTGAGGCGGACATTGAGTGTCGTTCGGGCAATAGTGTGCCGCCTCGCCCTCATAGCGCACTAAGGGAGTGCCACATTCGGGACATGTTGTGCGGAACACCACCTTTGGTCCCGGCATAAACGAGCGCGCTTCGGTGTCTACGCCCACGATTTGCGGAATGATTTCACCCGCCTTTTCTACATACACATAGTCGCCCAAATGAAGGTCCAACTGATTGATAATATCAGCATTATGGAGCGACGCACGCTTGACGATGGTGCCCGCTAATTGTACGGGTTCCATGTTCGCCACGGGAGTCACCGCGCCCGTTCGTCCCACTTGGAAAGTCACCTCGTTGAGAAGGGTGCGACCGCGCTCAGCTTGAAACTTATAGGCGATTGCCCAACGCGGACTTTTGGCGGTAAAGCCAAGGCGCTCACGCTGGTTGTAATTATTGACTTTCAGAACGATACCATCCGTCGCTACGGG
>CALCUV010000190.1 GCA_937906765.1 uncultured Prevotella sp. | reverse complement strand
CTTCCATTTCCTCGAGATGCACCGTGCGCTTATCGATACGTACGGGAGTTCCTGTCTTCATGCGGTCCACCTCTATGCCTAATTTCACGATGGAATCGGTCAAAAGTTTTGCCGCAGGTTCGGAGCAACGACCGCCTTCTACCTGTTTGCGACCGATGTGCATGAGTCCGTTGAGAAAGGTTCCCGCCGTAATCACCACCGTAGGCGCATAGAAGCGCGCACCCCAGATAGTTTCAAGACCGCGAAGTGTACCGTTTTCCACGATGAGTTCGGCAGCTTCGTCTTGCCAAATATGAAGGTTCTCGGTGTTCTCCAAAATTTTGCGCCACTCTAAGATAAAGCGTTGGCGGTCGCACTGTGCGCGCGGACTCCACATTGCAGGACCTTTTGAGCGGTTAAGAATGCGAAATTGGATTGCTGCAGCGTCCGTTACTTGCCCAGTCATTCCTCCGAGAGCGTCGATTTCGCGCACAATCTGTCCCTTTGCAATCCCACCAATAGCAGGGTTGCAACTCATCTGAGCAATCTTGTTCATGTCCATAGTGATGAGGCACGTCTTTGCTCCCATGCGTGCTGCCGCAGATGCTGCTTCGCAACCCGCATGTCCCGCACCGACAACGAGGACATCGTAATGAAATTCAGTCATAGATTTTCTGAAGTGTTAGTGGCAGAAAGAATTCCACCCGTCTTAATTTTCAGCAAAATTAGCAAGGATTGTTTAATTAGAAAAACGTTAGCGCCAAGATTCAAGCGTTTTACGCTCACTATTCTGTGTGATTCGCAAAATAGTCCACCGCTCTTGCTCAAAACGTTATCTTAGATTGTAAAAACAAAGCCTCAAAGAGGGCGCACAAAGAGTAATACTTTTTTCATAAAGTTAGACTCTTTTCGCCCTAAAAAAGAATCACACGTCCCTCGGCGGAAGAACGTGTGACGATGATAAATAGGAATGAGCGGGTTGTGGATATTAATAGTATGAATTTTCCATGTTCCACATCTCAAAAATAAATGAGATGTTTCCATATACCCAATAACCCACCAACAACATAGAGATGAGGAAACTTATAATCTTAATGGGGAGATTCTTTATTGACAATGGAACTAGAAGGAAGCAAATGTTTCCGAAGAGGTATATAAAAGTTATTATAATGTTTGTCATACGCCAATCTCTCCAAAAATTGTTGTCGATGTATCTCAAAAGATTAACCGTCAGATTAGATACAATTTGGATTACGATGTAAGCCATGAGCATGAGAGCGGAATAGTCTATTCCTGATTTCTTAACTTTTCCGATAGGTGTGCCACATTGATTGCAGTAAAGCGCATTTGCTTCGTTTTCTTTTTGACATTTGGGGCAATTCATAATTTTGATTTTTTAGTTAACCTTAACGATGTGTAAGTTGTAAGGATGCTGTGTTGAGAAAATTTCAAGTAGCGTTATAACCCTAAGAGTTTGTAGCGCCCACCAACGAGAGGTTTCACCACACCTTTCATTTCCAACTCAAAGAGTAGGGCGGTGAGCGGACCAACTGGGATATTCACGTCAACAACCAACTTATTGATGTGCACACCTTCCATATTCCCCTTCAAGGCTAAGCATACGCGCGCCTCATCTTCGGTGAATTCGGGAAAAAGTGAAGGCTGGCGGGGCAGGAGTGCGGAAGTCGTGTCCGGCCAATTCAGCGCCGTGGTCATGTCTTTGGCACAGGTGATAAGGTTGGCCTTTTGTTGTGCAATAAGTTTGTTGCACCCCGCCGAGAATTGGTCATTGATGCGACCGGGGAAGGCAAAGACCTCGCGATTATAGTCGTGCGCCAAATTTGCCGTGATGAGCGCGCCCCCATGTTCGGCACTCTCCACCACAACCGTTGCTTCCGACATTCCGGCAACGATGCGGTTGCGACGCACAAAGTTTCCCTTGTCGGGATTTGTGCGTGAGAAGTATTCGGTTAAGAGTCCGCCCTGCTTTAACATCTGTTGCGCCGTCGTGCGATGCAAAGAAGGGTAAATCATGTCCAATCCGTGGGCCAAAATTCCGACCGTAGGTAAATTTGTTTCTAAACAAGCGCGGTGTACGTGAATATCTACGCCGTATGCAAGTCCGCTAACTACCAGAGTGTCAGGGTTTGTCTGTTTTAATTCAGGTAAGAAATCGTGACAAATAGACTTGCCGTATTCAGAGATTCTGCGCGTTCCGACAATAGAAATCACGCGAGGCGCATTCAGATTTGCATTTCCGAGGAAGAAAAGCACGAGGGGCGGGTCTTGTATTTCCTTGAGTCGCGCTGGGTAATCCTCATCGTTGAGAGCAAGGATGCGGATGTTGCCTTTCTCGCAAAATTCCACTTCTTCCTGAGCGCGCTTCAAAGCATCGTCATATCCACCACGCAAGATGCCTAACAATTTTGGCGAGATGAGCGGTGGCAAGTTTTCTGTTTGATGCAACAAGTCGAACACCGCCTTAGCGCTCCCCAATTCCTTATACAGGGCCAGCGCCATGGGTTGTGAAAGTCCGCGAATGCGAGTTAGGGCAAGGGTGAAGAGATGTTCTTCCATGAGTTAGAAGATTTTTATTTTTCAGCAGGCGCATATTCAGAATAAGGTCCGAAGAAAATGTCGTCCAGTTCCTGACATTCCTTCAGCCTGCCGTTAATGAGGCAAACGGTATCCACTGTAGCCTTCAAGACCAACTTGTCGTCGCTCGCGCGATAGATGTTTTGGGTGAAGACATACTTAATGCCGTCCTTCTTGACGTCAACCGTGCAACGGAAACTGTCCCCCGAAGTCAGGGGTGTCTTAAACGCCATCGTGATTCTCGCCACCACGGCATCAATTCCGCGTTGGTGAAGGTCGGCAAACGAAACGTTGTAAGAGCGCAAGAATTCGTGGCGCGCATGTTCCAGGTAGTGCTGATAGTTGGCATTATTGACAATGCCCTGAAGGTCGCATTCGTAATCGCGCACCTTAAGCGTGATGGAGTAAGACATAGGAAATGAATTGTTGGAGTGATATTGAAAATTATGTCCCTTATAGGAAAAACTATGTCGGACATAATTGAAAATATAAGGGACATAATTTTAATTAAGTCGGATATAATATTTAGCAAGTAGGAGCGGGGGGTGTGCAAGTCTTTAGATAATACCTGCCAAAGCGACAGCGCAGGCAATCTTTGCGGTCGCAATAGTTGCGCTTGAGTTGGATGAGCGCCTGACTTTGGGCGGCGCTTCGGGCTTTCAACCCTATTTCGCCCCAAGCGCGAGTGATGAAATTGCTTTCCGCTTTCAGTTCGTCGAGCAAGTCAACGGCGCGTTCGCAAAGCGCTTCCTCGTTGTGGTATTTGCCATAGCAGAAGAGCAAGGGCGCAACCGTGTTGATAAGCAAGAGTTGTAGCGAACTGCGTTGCAGATGCTTTTCAGAGGGTGTCTCATGTGCGGCGCCAAAGGTGTAATGCGTTTGCCAGTAACCCTCAGTGTGTGCCTCGAGAAGCGCCATGAGTGCCTCCTGTCCCTGAACAGCGAGCAGTTGTGAGAAATTGATGCACTTCGATTGGTAGAGGTGGAGCAACTGGGCCAGACGCACGTGGGGAAAATTCTGAGGGCGCATGCGGAGCAACTTCCATTGTGCTCCGTTGATGGGAGTGAGACCGAACTTATGACTAAGGAAGTCATACTCCTTGCGGAGGCGTTCGACGTGAGTGTCACAACGCTCAGCCTTAATCATACTTTCGTCCAACAAACCCGCTTGCCCGTAAAACAAAGCCTCAATTTGGAAGGCGTCATCGCGATGTTTCCCCACCACTTTGAGGGGCAGGTTTTTCGCCCAGAGTTCAAACACCTCGGCATTCACGCCAAACCCAAAGTTGCGCGCTAAGGCGATGAAGAACGTCTGCTCCCAGTCGAAGCAACTCTCCTTCAGGTAGCCCTCAATGCGCTCCGTCTTTTCCTGAAGTCGCTCAATGGTGAGCGCCGAAAGCCAACTGCTCTTGTCGATTGAGGAAAGCTGGGGGATGACTCGGTAACAGGGCGGAAAATGCTCCTCGCGCATCAGCGTGTCGTAGTTGTCGGCAATCGCCTTCGGCACGGGGATAACCACTTGTGGCACCTCCTCGCCCGCAATGCTCACGGCGCAATCCGCCTCACCCACCACGTGAAGAATCACATTGCCGTAGTTGGCACCGTCCGCCTCATGGTGGTGTTTGAACCAATCCGAACTGCGCTCGTGTATCTCCACGTTGCCCACCCAAAGCGTATCGTCGATGCGCACTTTGGCATTGAAGAAGTCAGGTCCGGCATTCGTGTTGTGTAATCCCGGATCGATAACCTCCACTCGGCGACCGTCCGTCGTGAGTAACGGTTCGAGGGGCAACAGGCGCTGTTGCCAAGTGAAGTGCAACAATAGTTCCATAATCCTTAAAAGTTAATCCTACAAAGGTAGGATATTTTTTTCATTCTTACAAAGTGTCAGGGTTTTATACTACCTTTGCAAGAGATATTACTCAACTTTCGCAAGGAGAAGGTCGGAAGGTTTTAAGGTTTTAAGGTCGCTTCGCTTAAAGGTTTAAGGTTTGGAGGCGTTCGTTTGTACCGCAGGGTCCTTAAAACCTCACCCCCTTATTACCTTATGACCTCTGAAGTTGAGCATAAGCGAAACTTCACCCATTTATGAAAACATTTGAAGAATTAGGCGTCTGCGAGGAAATTCGCCGCGCCATTAGCGAATTAGGTTACGAGCATCCGATGCCCGTACAAGAAGAAGTAATCCCCTATCTTCTCGGTGTGGGCAACGATGTTATTGCCCTCGCGCAAACAGGTACGGGAAAAACGGCGGCCTTCGGTTTGCCCATCCTCCAGAAAGTAGATACGTCGAGCAAGGCTACCCAAGCCGTCATCCTGAGTCCCACCCGCGAACTCTGCCTTCAGATTGCCGACGACCTGAAGGACTATGCGCGCTATCTTGATGGGCTTCACGTGCAAGCCGTTTACGGAGGAAGCAGCATCGATAGTCAAATCCGCGCGCTCAAGAAAGGTGCGCAGGTCATTGTGGCTACCCCTGGTCGCCTTATTGACCTTATGGAGCGTGGCGTAGCGCGTTTGGATCGTGTGGAAAACGTAATCCTTGACGAGGCAGACGAAATGCTGAACATGGGATTCACCGATAGCATCAACGCCATCCTTGAGCAAGTGCCCGAGCAACGCAACACACTGATGTTCAGCGCAACGATGAGTCCCGAAATTGCCGCCATCGCCAAGAACTACCTACGCAACGCCAAGGAGATAACCATCGGCCGCAAGAACGAAAGTACCGCCAACGTAAAGCATCGCGCCTATTGCGTACAAGCTAAAGATAAGTACGAAGCGCTGAAGCGCGTAGTGGATTACTACCCCGATATCTATGCCATCATCTTCTGCCGCACACGCAAGGAGACACAAGAGATTGCCGACAAACTGATTCAGGACGGATACAATGCCGACTCCCTACATGGTGAACTCTCGCAAGCCCAACGTGACTTGGTGATGGGCAAGTTCCGCCAAGGACACTTGCAACTGCTCGTGGCAACGGACGTAGCTGCCCGTGGGCTCGACGTGAACGACTTGACGCATGTCATCAACTACGGCTTGCCAGATGATGTGGAGGTCTATACCCACCGAAGCGGTCGTACCGGTCGTGCCGGCAAGACAGGTATCTCCATCGCCATCATGAACCTTCGCGAGAAGAGCCGCATGAAGGAAATCGAACGCATCATCAACAAGAAATTTACCATCGGCGATATGCCAACCG
>CALCUV010000189.1 GCA_937906765.1 uncultured Prevotella sp. | reverse complement strand
GGAGCATCGGGCACGGGTTTCACTTCTTCACCACGTGTATTGAACACGGCGGGCATTTCATCAACGTGAGGCACAACATTGCCCAAGAATTCCATCAAGCGACCGACGCCCATATCCTTACCCGCACAGACGCAGAACACGGGGAAAATAGAGCGTGTCACCATACCCTTGCGGATACCTTCACGCATTTCGTCTTCGGTGAGATATTCTGTTTCAAAGAACTTTTCCATCAACGCTTCATCGTTTTCCGCCGCAGCTTCAACGAGCGCCTTGTGTAATTCTTCTGCCTTTGCCTTTTCGCTTTCGGGGATATCCTCAATTGTGGGTTCGCCACCCTCAGCTGCCCATGTTAACTTCTTCATCAAGATAATATCAATCAATGAATTGAAGTTGGCACCAGGATTCAAGGGATACTGAACGGGAACTACCTTTGAACCATAAATATTTTGTAAATCCTCAAGAATTTGATCGTAATCACACTTGTCATCATCAAGCTGATTCACGAGGAAAATAACGGGCTTCTGGAGCTTTTCGGTATAGCGGAAGTGGTTCTGAGTACCTACTTCAGGACCAAACTGACCATTAATAAGCAACACGGCCGTATCTGTTACATTGAGCGCGGTCAATGCAGCACCTACGAAATCATCACTACCAGGGCAGTCAATGATATTTAATTTCTTGCCCTTCCATTCAGTGTGGAACACGGTTGAGAATACAGAGTATCCGTAATCGTGCTCAACGGGGAAGTAATCACTCACGGTATTCTTCTGAGTGATGCGTCCACGACGATTGATTTGACCACTATGATAAAGCAATGACTCTGTCAAAGTGGTCTTACCCGATCCATCATTACCAAGCAGGGCAATGTTCTTGATTTCTTGAGAATTGTAAACTTTCATGGTATCTACTTTTTACAATTTATAGTTAGTAAATCTTGGTACACTCTTGTCTTCAAGCCTTCGTCAGCGTCCATCGGAAGTCCCAAAAACGAGCGCAATTTATGAAGAATATTCAAGAGAGCAAAAAGAAACGACTATGTTGTAAAACATATCTCGTTAAAATTTCAACTCATTCATTCAATCGTTCCTATCTTCGAAACGGAAAATTGGCGTTTGGATGTCTATCTTATTTTAAATTAATCCTCACTTACTATCTCTAAAAAGTAACTTAAAATGGAAAGTTAGTAAGAGATTGCATTTACATATAAAATGAGTCCCAACACCTACTTATAAATATATTTTAAATGAACTCATGCTCTTTCTATTTCCACTTATTCAAAGGACTGAAAAGTTATACAACAACGAATGAAATTAGAAAATAAATTTAAGCATTAGCGCTTTTGTATCTCTAAAAAAACTCATTGACGCTCCAACGAAAGTAAAAAACAAACTTTCGCTTTGCTTATTTTTCGTAATAATGTAAATTTGCACAAGATTACGCACTATGTAAACTTTTCGAAAATTATAAACACACATAAATCTATAACTAATGTACAGATCTCACAATTGCGGTGAACTCCGCATTCAGGATACAGGAAAGGTGGTAACACTTTCCGGTTGGGTGCAAAGATTGCGCAAAATGGGCGGTATGACTTTTGTCGACCTCCGCGACCGTTATGGCATTACGCAACTCGTGTTTAACGAAGAAACAAATGCCGAACTTTGTGCACGCGCCAATAAGTTGGGACGTGAATTTGTAATTCAAGTAACAGGTACAGTTAATGAACGTTCAAACAAGAATGCAAATATTCCAACAGGCGAAATTGAAATCATTGTTTCGGAAA
>CALCUV010000188.1 GCA_937906765.1 uncultured Prevotella sp. | reverse complement strand
GTACGGCTGCGGAAACCATCACCAGAGATCCGGAACTCCCGGCAATCCAACTCCTACCGGGCTTTGCCGAACTCCTTGACATCGACGACGGATAGCCGCGTCGAATCCGAAACGCCGAAAACCGCCGTGGGCGTGCCGCGGCGGAGATCTTCTGCATATGAGGAGTACTCTTCTCCTATTTGTTCCAACGAAAGAAAATTGCGTTTCATGCTTTCCTTTTATGCGTTGCTATTGTATTTACACATTACCTTTTCGATATCCAAACCACGGACAAAGTCCGCCGCCGCCTCCCCTGCCTTGTGGCAAGCGTCCGCAAATAACGAATAATCCTCTTTACACACCTCAGCAAGGACGTAATTGATGATGGGAATATCCACGTTTTCATCGCGGATTCCGATACGAATGCGGGCAAAATCCTTTAAGCCCGTTTCCCCGATAATGCTGCGCATACCGTTGTGCGTACCCGCGCTACCGCTAGCGCGAATACGAACCTTGCCCTTGGGCAAATCGTAATCGTCATAGATAACAAGCAGATTGCTTTCGGGAATTTTATATTATTTTACACAGAGCTTCTATCAGATTTACTCATAATTACTCATTTTTTTACGACGGGGAATAGTTATTTTTCCTACTCCCTTAACCATGCTGATAGCCTTCTTTATGTCTTTCAACATTGACATATCCTCAATGTTGACAAGTATTTGTCCCTGAGTAGGAATTTTTACAGTATTATCCATAATCATTATGTATTATAAACGTAGTTCTATTATTGAACTTCAGTAATAACTAAAACTCAATAATAACTTTCTGCCACTTTACTTTATAATCCTATTGCGCTGGTTATTAGCCTTCTCGGGTTTCGACTTTCCAATGCGCTTACCCGTAGATTTTTTCTTCGTTGCCGCCTTGGCTTTGTGGGCGAAGGGGTTTTTCTTATTGACTACCATAAACAAAGGTGTTAGGTTTTGAGGATATTAGGTTTTAAGGGACCATTCGGTCTGCACAGTTCTTATAACCTAAGAGCGAAGCGACCTTATAACCTCATGACCTTATTATATAACCTTATGACCTTATTCAACCAATTCCCCCTTGAGGGTTGCTGAAGATGCCGAAGTGATGCGCACACGCACGGTCTGCCCTGTGTGATGTCCCTTGCGGTCGAAGACAACCACCTTGCCCTGCTCCGTGCGTCCAAAAAGTTGTTCGCGCGAACGCTTGGAGGTGCCTTCAATCAGCACTTCATACTCCTTACCTATACATGCCGTGTTAGCAGCAAGCGAAAGTTCGTTTTGAAGTGCAATCAATTCTTCCAAGCGGCGCACCTTGGTGGCTTCGTCAATATCGTCGGGAAGATGCTTTGAGGCATACGTACCGGGGCGTTCGGAATACTTGAACATGAATGCTGAATCGTAGCCACACTCACGCATCAACGAGAGCGACTCTTGGTGGTCCTCCTCCGTTTCTGAGCAATAGCCCGCAAAGATGTCGGTAGAGAGACCGCAGTCAGGCACAATGCGACGGATGGCTGCCACACGGTCAAGATACCATTCGCGAGTGTACTTGCGGTTCATGAGTTTGAGAATGCGGTTTGACCCACTCTGCACAGGCAGATGGATTTGCTTGCACACGTTAGGTTCTTCGGCAATCACATGAAGCGTTTCGTCGGACATATCCTTGGGATGTGATGTTGTGAAACGCACACGCATTCCCGGCACTGCCCTTGCCACACGGCGCAGGAGTTCAGGAAAGGCAATCGTTTCGCCATCTGCTTCCCAACGGTAGGAATTGACGTTCTGCCCCAGCAGGGTTACCTCCTTATAATTGCGCGATTCAAGGTCCTTCACCTCAGTCAAGATGCTTTCAATATCACGCGAACGCTCACGACCGCGAGTATAGGGCACGATACAGTAATGGCAGAAGTTGTTACACCCACGCATGATGCTCACAAAGCCCGAAAGGTGATTGCCATGCACACGCTGGGGCACGACATCGCGATACGTTTCCGTCAGTGAGAGTTCCACGTCAATCGCCTTCTCGCCCAACTCCGCCTGAGCGATGAGATGGGGCAACGAAAGGTAAGCATCAGGACCCGCAACAAGGTCGGCGCCGTGATCGTTCAAGAGTCCTTCCTTCACACGTTCCGCCATACAACCGAGCACTCCGATAATCAATTTTCTACCCTTACGTTTCAAGGCGTTAAGCGCCTCCAAGCGGTGGATAATCTTCTGTTCGGCGTTGTCACGAACGGAACACGTGTTCAAGAAAACGGCATCCGCCTCATCCAATGAATCACACGTTTCATAGTCCGCCATTTTCATGACAGAAGCCACCACTTCGCTGTCTGCCACATTCATTTGGCAGCCGTATGTTTCTATATAAAGTTTCTTCATAGCGTAATTTATTGGGGCAAAATTACGAAATTTTGTTTACTTTTGCGGAAAGCTTTTAGTTAATAATGACCGGATGGCAGTTGTACGCTGTACGCTGTTATCCGTACTCTAAAATTTATGCGTAAACTCACTATAGAAGAACTCCAGCGCATGGACGTTGCGGAGTTCAAGCAATCTGAAAAATTACCGCTCGTAGTTGTGCTTGACAATGTGCGTAGTTTGCACAACGTGGGCAGTGTGTTCCGCACGGCCGACGCTTTCCGCCTGGAGCGTGTCGTGCTTTGTGGCATCACCGCCTGTCCGCCTTCTGCTGAAATCCATAAGACGGCGCTCGGGGCGGAAGACAGTGTGGATTGGACGTATTATAACGACGCCACCGACGCTGTTGCCGCACTCAAGGCAGAGGGTTACACCGTCTTTGCCGTAGAACAGGTGGAAGGCAGTGTGCTGCTTCCCGACCTCAAACTCGACCCCACGAAGCGCTATGCTGTAGTGATGGGGAATGAAGTGAAGGGTGTGCAGCAAACCGTTGTAGATGCTGCCGACTATGCCCTTGAAATTCCGCAATACGGCACAAAGCACTCGCTCAATGTCTCTGTCACGGCAGGCATTGTGATGTGGAAGTTCCTGGAACTCTTGGGGGTAAAAGCGTAACACACAGAACGCTACGTATAAGTAATAGAATTTACTTTTGAAGTAATAGAATTTTTCTTAAACGTAACAGAATTCGTAGCATCAGTAACAGCGTATAACTATGGTCAAACGTGCTTGTCAATACATCTATTGAAAACACGCTATACATACGGACTTTAGTTGTACGCTGCTTCTTTTCTCTATTTTCTTGTCTGCCCCTTTTTTTAAAATTCCTTATAAAAAAGAGCGAACCGAAGATTCATGCATCTTCAGTTCGCTCTTTTAATATTAAGCCTGCTTGTTTGCTTCAACCCACTTACGTGCGTTCACAAATGCTTCCATCCAGGGAGTTACATCCTGCGCAAGGCGGTCGGCGGGATAGTAAGCGTTCTGCCAGGGATAGAAGGCGCGCTCAAGGTGAGGCATCATTGCGAGGTGACGTCCGTCAGGAGAGCAAATACCTGCTACACTATAGTCAGAACCATTAGGATTAGCGGGATATTCGTCGTAAGAGTACTTGAGGACTACGTTGTACTTATCTTCAGCATAGGGAAGGCTGAACTTACCTTCGCCGTGAGCCACCCAAATACCGAGTTGGTCACCACTGAGTGAGCCAAACATCACGCTACGGTTCGTAGTAACCGTTACACCAACAAAAGCACTTTCAAACTTGTGAGAGTCGTTGTGGAGCATGTGCGTACGCTTCTTGTGGTCGGGGTTAATAAGGTTGAGTTCTACCATGAGCTGGCAACCGTTACATACACCGAGTGAGAGCGTATCCTTACGTGCGTAGAAGCGGTCGAGAGCTGCCTTTGCCTTGGGGTTGTAAAGGAAGGCGCCTGCCCAACCCTTTGCTGAACCCAATACGTCGGAGTTAGAGAAACCACCGCAGAAGACAATCATATTTACATCGTCAAGCGTTTCACGACCCGTAATGAGGTCGGTCATCATAACGTCCTTCACGTCGAAGCCGGCAAGGTAAAGCATGTAGGCCATTTCTCTTTCGCCGTTCGTACCCTTTTCACGAATGATTGCTGCACGCACACCGCTGGGAGTGCGACGGTCGGGATTGATGCCGAGACTTTCAAACGTACCCTTGAATTCGGGACGGAGGTTAAACTCAATGGGTTGCTGCTTATAGTTTTCGTAGCGCTTCTTAGCACAACCGTGGAAGCTCTGCTTCGTATCGAGG
>CALCUV010000187.1 GCA_937906765.1 uncultured Prevotella sp. | reverse complement strand
GTATCACCCCCTGTCCGTTTCATCCGCCTCTGAAGGCATCTTCCTGCTTTCAGCATCAGGCAAACACTTCACCCTTGCTGACCACGGAAGCACGTTGCGCCCCTTTCGAGCATACATAATACTGAATGCGCCGGAGGCAACGCGCAAACTGCTGATGGATTAAACGCCAGGAAAGCGCAAGTCACTCTTCTCCTCCCGAAAAACTCTAAAACAGCGCTTCAAATCTTATTTAAAAATCAGTGAATTAGAAAGCCGAAAAACTAACTCACTCTTAATTAAAATTAAGTCTCAAATAAGAAAAACTATAAGTAACTTAATTTTAATTCTTAGGGATATAGTTTTTCCCCTGAGGGATTGACGCCTGCTTATACCTTAAAAAAGAGTCCCTATATTAAACTTCATCATTGACATTATAGAATTAAACAGATGATTATTGCAGTAGATTTTGACGGAACGATAGTGGAACACCGCTATCCCGAAATAGGCAAGGAAATACCCTTTGCCATCTCCACCCTTAAGGAACTCCAGAAGGATGGACACAAACTGATTCTTTGGAGTGTGCGTGAGGGCGAACTTCTTGACGAAGCTGTGAAGTGGTGTGAGGAACGTGGTTTGCGCTTCCTTGCCGTAAATCGCAACTTAGACGAAGTTGGTCCTGGCGAATCGCTTGCCACGAACCCCTCATACAGTCGTAAACTCAAGGCACACGTTTTTATTGACGACCGTAACGTAGGCGGTATGTTGGATTGGGGAGCGATTTACGAATTGATTAGTAAGCGCATGACCTATGACGAACTTATGGCGGCGCAAGGGGAAGAAGGCACCTCGTTTAACCGAAAGAAGGAAAAGAAACCTTGGTGGAAATTCTAACTTCACCGAAACTCTTGACGATGGGTGTATCGTTAATAGTTTTGTGATTTTAAGAACTGGCAAAAAAAGAAAAAATGAAGGTATTCTCAGCCAAGCAAATGCGCGAGTTAGACGCATTCACCATACAATCCGAAAACATAAGTTCCGTGGAACTCATGGAGCGTGCCGCACGTGAGGTGGCGCTCGCCCTAATGGCGCGTTGGTCTTCATCAACGCCCTTTGTGGTGTTTGCCGGTGCTGGAAACAATGGCGGAGATGCGTTAGCCGTGTCGCGACTACTCTTAAAACAAGGTTATAAAGTCAAGACCTACCTTTTTAATCCGCAATACGAATTGCGCCCTGATTGTCAAATCAACAAGGAACGCCTAAAGGTGGTGCCCAAAGCCGACTTCATTGAAGTTTGTGCACAATTTGAACCGCCACAGATTACCTCGGACATGGTAATTTTAGACGGACTTTTTGGCACCGGACTGAACAAACCGCTTACTGGAGGTTTCGCTTCGCTCGTTAAGTTTATCAATGCCTCGCCCGCAAAGGTTGTTTCGATTGACATGCCTTCGGGATTGATGTGTGAGAGCAACATGGAAAACAATGACGCCAACATCGTTCGCGCTGATTTGACATTGACTTTCCAATATCCCAAGTTAGCACTTCTGATTGACGACAATTATAAATATGTAGGCGAACTCCAAATTCTGGACATCGGTCTGAGTGAATCCTATGCTGATAAGTTGCCCTCACCTTACCAACTTTTCGATGAAAGTGACGTAGTCCCTCTGCTCACTCCTCGCTCCCCCATTGGGCATAAAGGAACATTTGGGCATGCTTTACTTATAGCCGGAAAATATGGTATGGCAGGCGCGGCAATTCTTGCCTCAAAGGCATGTTTGCGTAGTGGCGTCGGAAAAGTAACACTTCACACCCCCACTCGCAATAATGACATCTTGCAAATGAGTGTTCCCGAAGCAATTCTGTCGCACGATGCGGATGCCCTGTGTTTTACGGCGCCCCTTTCAAACCTTTCTGCCTACCAAGCATTAGGCATAGGTCCCGGAATAGGAGTTTCATCTGCTACTGCTTTGGCGATGCTTGAGCAAGTGCAACAAACGGACATTCCCCTCGTAGTTGATGCCGACGGCATTAATATCTTGGCCGCCCATCGTGGGGCACTCCATTTGTTGCCTAAGGGAACTATTCTCACGCCACACCTTGGTGAATTTATGCGACTCGGAAATCGTAGCATCAATCACTTTACGGCGCTATCCGAAGCCCGAGAGATGGCTGCCACACTCGGCATTTATATCGTTTTAAAGGGACGCTACACCGCGATTTGCACACCTGACGGCAAAACCTTCTTTAACACCAACGGAAATTCCGGACTTGCTACCGCCGGAAGCGGAGATGTGCTCACGGGAATCTTAACCTCACTCTTGGCACAGGGATATGCGCCCTTGCATGCCTGTCTGTTGGGCGTTTGGTTGCACGGTGAGGCGGGCGACTTAGCCGCAAAGGAACTATCAGAAGAATCATTGACGGCATCCGACGTTATTCAGTATCTCCCCAAAGCATTCTTGGAATTAAAAGCATACAATAAGTCGGTAAGAATTTACTAGTTAATCCACTTTAATCACTATGAAAATCAAATTATTCTTAGCCTCGGCACTCTGCGTCTTAACTGCTACGGCGCAAACGAAAATATATCCCTACGAACCAGGGCGCACGATGGAGGGCATTACGTATTTCCTTCCTCAAACGGCGTTGCAAGTGGTAGTAACTGCTAAACGAACGGTTTACGAACCCGGTGAATATGCCGTTTATGCCGAACGCTTCTTGCGCCTCAACGATGTGATTCAAGCAAAAGAAGAACGCTGGCAATTACAATCTATTTCAATTTCCACCTATGGCGTAGCCGACTCACTACATGCCTACTCCATCGTTCACGATGTGCGTACGCCCGTACCCTTCGTACGTTTGGCGCCCGACGGTCGCTTATTGGCCATCAACACTGAACCCTTGGAATTGGAAGAATTTGAAGAACCTTCCGTGCTTGAGATTAAGGAAGAAAAGGTTGACCCTGCAGACTTCAAGACTCGCGAAACACTGAGCGCTGGAAGCAAACTCAAGATGGCGGAACTTACGGCAAATGAAATTTATGACATTCGCGAAAACCGTTCTCTCTTAGCTAAGGGACAGGCGGACTTTATGCCCAAGGATGGTGAGCAACTCCGCTTGATGTTAGCCACTCTTGACAAGCAGGAAAAGGCACTCTTGCAACTCTTCAAGGGAACTTCAACAAGCGAAATGCACACGTTTGTGTTGCATTACTTGCCCCCGAAAACCGGAGTGGAACGTAACATTTTGTTCCGCTTTTCTGATTACCTCGGTTTGGTAGATAGCGACAATCTTGCGGGAGAACCTTACTACATTGACATTAAGGACTTGAAAACTCTCCCTGCCGTAAAACCCATTGACCCCAATGATAAGAAGGCACTCAAATTGCAACAACAGAAACAGCAATTTGGTCTTCGTTATCTCATTCCGGGTACGGCGGAAATTAAGATTTATGACGTTCAAAACGTGCTTACAACGCTCCAAGTGCCTTTCTCTCAATTCGGACGCATTGAGCATCTCGGCGGTGACTTGTTTAATAAAAAAATGCAGACTTCTGTGCAACTCTCACCCACCACTGGCGGACTCGTAAACTTGGATATGGTGGTGCCTGAAGGGAAATAATGGAGGTAACATCATTTACAC
>CALCUV010000186.1 GCA_937906765.1 uncultured Prevotella sp. | reverse complement strand
TTTTTGCTTTGATGATGAAAAGTGATGCCTTGATATTTCGAACTTGTGGTAGAGGTGTTGTTCTCACAATCCTCCATAACGACAATGTCTTTAACTTTATAAGGTGTGTAGGCGATTGTCGTGTCGGTTCCTGCTGGAGCTATGCAATTGATGGTGACGTTTGTACCTAAATCGCCTTCAATCGTATCAACGGTAAAGGTTATAAATTCTTTGTTGATTTGATAGAATCCGTTGTTCTGTAAAATATTGACAATGCGACTACGTTCTTCATAAAGTTTGCTGATGTCAAAGGGCATACCCCCACGCAACACTGATGATGCTTTTTCACGTTGCAAAACATCTTCTATTCGCTTGCTTTGAATGTTAGTCGTTATATTGCGGATGTAGGAGCGAGGACCACAATGTAAGTGATAGGTGAGTTTGACTTTGTGTCGTGTTTGCGTCGTGTCGTATGAAACCCACCCTTGTCTAAACCCCTTAGAAACAAGATGGTTTTGCAGCATTTTAACGGTGTTCTCGGTTGTTTTTGCATCATAAATTACGGGTGGTTCGCCAATCTTACGAAGCAAATTGCATACAAAATTTGAATCCTTTTTACCTGCCATACTGTATATTCCTAATGGCACTTTTGCAATTCCAAACCACTTACTATTGGGTTTCTGGTTAATTGCACCTTGGATGCTTCCTGCTGAAATCTGTTTGTCGCTACTCTCTATTTTTACATTTGAGAGTAGTAATTCGTTGTCCTCAAGAATTCTATGAGAGGAACAACCTATAAAGAGCAAACTAAATATTAAAAGTAAGAGTCTCAAGGTAATAAAGTGTGTAGAAATAGTATAGGTAAAAACCTACGTAAGGATGCTTAATTTTTCAGGTGTTTACTTTTCAAAAACTCTCATGAAAAGTTTGGGCGCAGAAGTTTCAAATTTTAGCAATTCTCCAGAGATGGGGTGGTAAAAGTTTAATCGGAAGGCATGTAAAGCCAAACGTCCTATGGGATTATCACCATTCCCATACTTGATATCACCACAAATTGGGCATCCTAAATCTTGGGTGTGAACGCGAATTTGATTTTTTCTTCCTGTTTCAAGTTTAAATTCCACTAAAGAGTATTTGTCGTTGCTCTTCAGTGTTTTATAATTTGTAAGTGCATACTTACCTCCGTTGTCAGTAGGTGATGAAAAAGTGAAAAACGCTTTGTTGTCCTTTAACCAACTTTCAACCTTTCCCTGAGGGTTTTCAGGATGTCCTGAGCAAAGCGCAACATAGCGACGGTCAGTGACGATGTTATGCCAATTATGTTCTAGAATTTGTTCAGCTTCTATTGTCTTGGCATAAATCATAAGCCCTGAGGTATCTCGGTCTAAACGGTGAACAACGTGTGCCGTACATTTCTGGTGTGTGCGTCGGAAGTATTCGTCCAACACGGTTTTAACGCTAAATGCATGGTGAGAACTTGCCATAGAGAGAATACCAATGTTTTTTTCAACTACGACTATAGCATGATCCTCATAAACAATCTTGACGAACTTATTGCGAAGTTCCTCTTTTGGTTTCTTTTTTGAAATTTCAACAATTGCTCCAGGTTGAAGTTGAAGGTCGTGTTGCTTCACGATTTTCTTATCCACTCTAATGCCACCACCGGTCAAAATCGCCTTTGCTCGATTACGACTCACGCCGTCAAGTGCCTTTTGGATGAAGGTAAGTAGGTCGCATGTTTCCTTTACGGTAAATCGAGTAAATTGACTCAGTGTGTTGTTTCTTCTTTGCATAAGTAATCAAGATTTATTTTGTTGCAAATTTACAAAAAAATGAAGATTTAAACTAAAACCATGTAATAGTGGAAGTAAATTTTTTATGCCTTATGCGTAAATAATTGATGAAATGAGTAAAAACAAAGATTGCGTCCGTCATATGAGTGGTTCCAGATTTTAGGTACTCAAATAACTTTTCTTAAGTCTCACTTAGTTTTTCTTAAGTCTTACTTAGTTTCTCTTAAGTCTTACTTAGTTTCTCTTAAATTATTACTCTTAGTTTTTGAGGTAGATTGAAAGTTATGACCGGGTTTGATTATAGCACAAAAGCCCGGTGAAACCGAGCTTTTGTGATGATAATAGTTTATGGATTATCCTTTGTTTCGAATCTCTGTGCGTCGGATTTTTCCGCTGATGGTCTTAGGTAATTCCTCAACGAATTCAACGACACGCGGGTATTTATAAGGTGCTGTGATTCGCTTAACGTGATTTTGAAGTTCCTTAATGAGTTCGGGACCTGCTTTTTCTTTATATGATTGCGCAAGGATAATGGTTGCTTTTACAACTTGTCCGCGCATTTCGTCGGGCACTCCCGTGATGGCACATTCAACGACGGCGGGGTGGGTCATGAGTGCGCTTTCTACTTCAAACGGACCAATGCGATATCCTGAGCTTTTGATGACATCGTCTGCTCGACCTACGAACCAATAATAACCGTCTTCATCCTTCCAAGCAATGTCGCCAGTGTAATAAAGTCCGTCTTTGAAGGCATCGCGAGTGCGTTGTTCATCCTTGTAATAGCCTTTAAAGAGTCCGACGGGCATTTTGTCTTTGATGCGAATGACAATTTGCCCTTGCTCACCCGCTTCTACCGAACGTCCATCATAATCTACGAGGTCAATGTCGTATTGTGGCACGGGGAGTCCCATGCTTCCTGGTTTGGGTTCCATCCATGGCATATTGCCGAGCAAGACGGTTGTTTCCGTCTGTCCGAAACCTTCCATGAGTTTCAACCCTGTGAGTTGCTTGAAGGTGTCATAAACGGCGGGATTGAGGGCTTCGCCTGCTATGGTGCAATATTTAAGCGCTGAGAGGTCGTATTTTGTGAGGTCTTCGTGGATGAGATAACGGAAAATTGTGGGTGGTGCACAAAGCGATGTGACACGGTATTTCTGAATCATCTCAAGAAAATCTGCTGGAGTAAACTTCTCATGGTCATAAACGAAGATTGTTGCTCCTACAATCCATTGTCCGTAAATTTTACCCCATGCGGCTTTTCCCCAACCAGTATCGGCAATCGTGAGATGAAGTGAGTCGGGAGTTAGATTATGCCATAGTAGAGCGGTTGTAATATGTCCAATGGGGTAGATGAAATTATGTACCACCATTTTGGGATGTCCAGATGTGCCACTCGTAAAGTAAAGCAACATGGTGTCATCATTCGCGTTTGGAGCAATGGGGCGTTCAAAAAGAGGGGCATTTTGAATTCCTTTTTGGAAATCTACGAATCCATCGGGAATTTCAGGACCTACGCTAATGACATGCTTAAGAGTGGGGCAGTCAGGGATTGCTTCTTGGATGTGGGTGGTGATCACGCTTTCGCCAGCACAAACAATCATCTTGATGTCTGCCGCATTACATCGATATACGATGTCTTTCTTGGTTA
>CALCUV010000185.1 GCA_937906765.1 uncultured Prevotella sp. | reverse complement strand
CTATAATGGCAGGAATGGCGTATTGCATTAGCAGTCGCCCCACTGGGCGCTCGCCGAGTTCCAGAAATTTATTGTCGTCTTGCATTGTGCGTTGTGCTACACATTAATATTTACACCGACATAGCGCACTTTCATAACAATCAACCACTCTCATTCAAACGGTTAACGCTATGACAGGCGCTACATAGTTGCAAAGTTAAAAACTATTGTCTCATCCTAAAAATTATTATTGATTTATTTTAAATTGTAAGTAATAGAATTTTTCCTAAGTAAGGAAGAAATTCCCCTATTTCTGATACCCTAAGAAGCAACCCTGTTGGGAGACACAAAAACTGCCATTTTGCAACCCTGAAACGACACCCCACGCACCTTAAGAAGAACAAAAATAACGACTTAAAAGTTTTCTTAAAAAATATGGTCTTAACACATTAAAAATTAGTTAAAAAAACACTAACTTTACACTCCAAATGAAAGAACCGAAAAAAATAGATTGCTATCACGTTCCCGTGATGCTCACAGAATGTCTGGACGCCATGAATTTACGTCCCGACGGCACCTATGTTGACGTAACTTTTGGAGGCGGAGGCCACAGTAAGGAAATCCTCAAACACTTGTCCGAAGAAGGCCACCTGTTTGGCTTCGACCAAGACGCCGATGCCGAGCAAAACATACCCGCCGATGACGAGCGCTTTACCTTTGTGAGAAGCAACTTCCGCTACTTGACCAACTGGATGCGCTATTACGATGTAGAGGGTATTGACGCACTTTTGGCAGACTTAGGCGTAAGCAGCCACCACTTTGATGCCGAGGAGCGTGGGTTTTCCTTCCGCTTCGACGCTCCTCTTGACATGCGCATGAACGGACGCGGAGGCATGACGGCAGCAGACGTGATCAACAAATATTCGGAAGAACAACTGGCCAACATCTTCTTCCTCTTCGGCGAATTAAAGAATGCCCGCAAATTGGCAAATGTGATTGTAAAGGCACGTAGTCAACAAGCGATTGTGATGATTCAAGACCTCCTTGACATTGTAAAACCCCTCATGGGAAGAGACCGCGAGAAAAAAGACCTAGCCAAAGTATTCCAAGCCCTACGCATAGAGGTAAATCATGAAATGGACGCGCTCCAAGAGATGCTTGAAGGCGCACTTCGCTCACTTAAGCCAGGTGGCAGATTGGTCGTGATGACCTATCATTCCCTTGAAGACCGCATGGTGAAAAACTTCATGCGCAGTGGCAATATTGAAGGCAAGGTGGAACAAGACTTTTTCGGCAACCGCACTGCCCCCATCCGCCCCCTGAGCAACAAAGTTATCATCCCCTCGGATGAAGAGCAAGAGCGCAACCCAAGAAGCCGAAGCGCAAAGTTGAGAGTGGCCGAAAAATTGTAATATTGCGACTCTCCCTATAGGCACCATGCGCCCTATAGGCACTTTATCCCCTCAAAAAGAGACTCCCCCTATGAAAGACAAAATAATTCCTCCCCCACAAGAGGTGAAAGAAGAAATAGAAAATGCTCAACTCGAGGCTGAAGTTAAGAGCAAAAAGAAAGACAGAAAGAAACTCTTCCGCGAACTTACGGGTAGCGAAGACGTTTCACTTGCCGCCATCCTCGCAGGTGACGGTTTGGCTGGAGAGTGGTTTAAGAAAAACTTCTTCTACATCATCTTCTTGACCTTCCTAACCATTTGTTACGTCAGCAATCGCTACTTCTGTCAACAAGAGCAGATTGAAACCAAGCAACTTAACGATGAACTTCTTGACATGCAATACAAGTTGCTGACAACATCAAGCGAACTTCGCAAAAACTCCCGCGCAAGTTCAATCGAAAAGCTCCTACAAGACTCCACTTTACAAGCAGGAACAACACCCAATTTCAAACTAACTAGAGATGGAATTTCCGAAAGATAAAATTAAGGGTCGCTACACCCTTATCAAGTTAATATTTGTATGCGTAGGCATTGCCATTATCGGTAAAGCCACTTACACAATGACCATCAAGAAAGATTTTTGGGAAGAAGTGGCTAAGCAACGCGAGAAAGACAATTTCGAGCTCAAACCTGTGCGTGGAAACATCCTTGCCAGCAATGGCGAAGTGCTGGCTGCCTCTATTCCTGAATACCTTATGTATATGGACTTCGGGACTTGGGAAAAAGACCCCGTCCGTGCCGAAAAAGACCTTCACAGACGCGACTCGCTTTTTGAAATGAGTCTTGACACCATCTGTAAAGGTATGGCAAACATCTTCCATGACGTAGATGCGGAAAAGGTTCGCGAACATCTTTTGAAAGGTCAGGAACGACGTTCACACAGTTGGCCCTTATACACGGCAGCTGTGCTCAAACCCGCAGAAGCGCAAAAGATAAAACCCCGACACCGAAGGGTAAATCGCCGCGTGACTTACGTGCAATATCGCGACATGAAGAGTTTGCCCTTCCTCTGTGAAACAACAGGGGTCAATGGATTTTTTGTAGATACGATTCACGTACGCAAAAATCCTTATGGGACTATGGCACGCCGCACTATCGGTCGCTTTGACAGTTGTGCATGTTATGGATTGGAACTTTCTTTTGACTCGCTGCTTGCCGGAAAACCTGGGCGCTACCACCAACAGAAACTCATGAAGCACCTTGTGCGTGTTGTGGACGTTCCTGCTATTGACGGTTATGACGTGATGACTACTATTGACGTGGACATCCAAGATATTTGCGAAAGAGAGTTGAGCAAGCAATTGAAACACCTGATTGAAACCTCAAACGGACAAACTCAAGAGGGGGTTGCTATCGTTATCGAAACCACAACAGGCGACATCAAAGCGATGACAAGTCTGACGCGCAATGCCAACAATACGTTATCCGAAAATCAACCCCTCGCTACGTCAAACATGTACGAACCAGGGTCCGTTTTCAAACCCATGTCTTTCCTCGTTGCTATGGATGATGGCGAGATGAACTTGAAGAGCAGTGTGGATGTGGGCAACGGTGTTCGCAAGATGTATGGTAGTTTCATGCGCGACCATAACTGGCGTCGCGGTAATGGATATGGTCTTATCACAGCCCCTGAAATCATCAAATTATCCTCTAACATTGGTGTGAGCGTGATTATTGATAATGCCTACAAGAGCGACCCTGCGCGTTTTGTGGATGGTCTTTACCGCATAGGCATTGCTGAGGACTTACAAATCCCTATTGAGAATTATCACAAGCCCAAGATTCGTCGCCCGACGAAAGAAAATTGGTCGAAGACGGCACTTCCCTGGATGAGTATCGGTTATGAAACGCAGGTACCACCAATCTCCACCGTCAATTTCTATGCCGGTGTTGCCAACAATGGGAAACTCTTCCGCCCACGCTTGGTAAAGGCCCTTCTTAAAGACGGAAAAGTCGTCAAGGAATACCCTAACGAGGTGTTACGTGAGCA
>CALCUV010000184.1 GCA_937906765.1 uncultured Prevotella sp. | reverse complement strand
GGGGCAACATCGGCGGACAGATGGACCCCATGACCAGTAGCATCGTCAACGTGATGACCGCGATGGATAATCTTTCACAGAAGATTAAGGACGGTAAGGCGGATTGGGGCGACTATGCAGGTGCCGCTATCGGTGCACTCGGCATGGTGTCGGCAACGATGCAGGTCGCCTCCAACTACATGCAAGCCTGTTATCAGGCAGAAGAGGCCAAAGTAACGAAGCGCTATGATGCCGAAATCAAGGCGGCAGGCGCCAACACCAAGAAGGGCAAGCAACTTGAGGAGAAGAAGCAGAAGGAACTCGCTGCGCTGAAGGCAAAGTATAATAAAAAGGCGATGACCATTGAAATAGCCCAAGCCGTAGCGAGCACAGCCATGGCAGCGATTAACGCTTATGCCAGTGCGGCGAAAGTCAACTTTATTCTCGGTCCGATAGCAGCTGCAGCAGCAACTGCGGCAGGGATGCTCCAAATCGCCACCATCAAGAAGCAACACGAAGCACAGGCGGCGGGTTACTACGAGGGTGGTTTCACGGGCGGAAATAGTTATCGCCGTGAGGCAGGCGTAGTACACCAGGGCGAGTTCGTTGCCAACCATAAGGCGGTGAATAATCCCAATGTGCTCCCCGTGCTGAAGATGCTCGATTATGCCCAGCGCAACAACACTATCGCTTCAGTTACTTCAGCCGACATAGCGAATGCAGCAGGTGGCGGAGCAGGGCAAACGGTAGTCGCCCCCGTTGTGGTTCACGAAACGGAGCGCACCAGCCAGGCGCTTGAGCGACTGAATGAGAACCTGGAGCACGGTACCCTGGCTAACGTCATCATCGAAGACTTCGACCGCATGTATCGCCGTTATCTAAACCTGATGAAACGCGGTAGAGGATAGTAATTAAGTTTTATTCCCCAAGTTATGTTAATACTATTCATCAACGAAAAGCCTGTGGCTTTGCCCACGGATGTCAGTTTCAAATATACAGTAGAGAATCCGCGCTTCGGGAGTTGTGGAGAATTTAGTCTTGAAATAGCGCTCCCTCTTCGCGGATGTCCGCAAAATCAGCAAATCTTTGGTCCACTCCACCGCAAGCAAGGGAGTGTGATGGTCGATAAAAGTTCGCTGAGTTTCTTACTCCAGAGTGGTACCTTTAAGTTAGATGGTGACGTGGTCATTACGGGAGCGACGGAGAACGAGGTGAGAGTGCAACTCATCTCGGGGAACTCCCGATTTATGAATGCATGGAAGACGGAAGACGGTGAAGACCGCTATATAGACGAACTTCCGCTGGGGGAATGTTGGCGGAGTCAGTTAGCAGGATGGTATCCCCATCGATATGAGGAAGGGTATATAGACAAGAGTGATAACGACTTTATCCTTATGGGGCTTAACCGTCCTGGGATGGAATATGCAGTACATGGTTCGGTGGAGGTGACAGACGCCGTGGCGTTTCCTATCTATTCAACACTTGACGATAAGCGCGCCAATAGTCATGAATGGCGCATAGATACAGATGGGAGTCCTCGTTATTACTTCAAGGGGTATTTATGGACAGTTCCTGAAGGTAAAATATCAGCCCAACCCTATCTTAAGGCTGTTATTAATAAGATTGTACAAGCATTAGGATTCACATTTGTATGGAACGAGTATGCGCCTCAAGACACTTGGATGGCGAATATCTTTATAGCCCATGCACGTAATTCCCATTATTATGTAGATGCTTTGCCACATTGGACCGTGGAGGATTTTTTCAAGCAACTGCGCCTTTGCCTTGGACTCTACTTTGAACAACGAGGCACCGATGTCTATATCCGATTCCTTGCGCTACGGGATATGCCCACCGTGGAACTACATCACATCATAGACACGCACACTGTAGAAGAAGGCGAGCGTGAAGACGACTTTACAAACATTAGTGTAGAGTATGATATAGACGACCCCATTCTGAAATAGCCAGAAGAAGTCTGGCAACGCGCTGTTGTGGAAACTTATGGAACTATGGCAGAACTTGAAGCGCGCCTTTTTGCAGAACCCTACAAAGGGCAGAGCAGATGGCTCTTCCGCGTAGGGACACCTGAAAGAGGGGATGTCTATGCATTACTGAGTAATACGAAAGGTTTGTTTGATTTATATCCCGTGGACCTTTTGCCACCCTATGTAAAGTATCCTACTTATGATGGACGCGATAAGTTGACACGTCGATGTGACGAGACGCTTAAGATGCAACCTTGCAGGATGGAACTTCACGATATCAAGAAATAC
>CALCUV010000183.1 GCA_937906765.1 uncultured Prevotella sp. | reverse complement strand
GGGGAAGTCCTTTTCGCTATATGTGCGACGGTAGCCCGTTGAAAGCAAATACCCGTTGGTGTTCGTGAAATTGATGTCGCCACCATAGATAAATTCTGTGTCATATCCCTCACGGCTGAGCGAACGTGCGATGGAGGGAAGACCCGCAATCTTACTGTCCGTTAACTTCATCACACTCACATCGGGATAAGAGGGAAAACCGCTCAACGTACACACTACGCCACGGTCCGTACGGAAAGAATTGGCATAACAATTCGTAAACTCCACCCCCTCTGCCGCCAACGCCTTCAGGTTTGGCATAACTTCGGGCGTGTTGTAAAACGTAGTGCCACAACCTTCCAAAATCACCAACACGATGTTTGGTCGCTGTGTGGTCAGGAGTGACTTTGTGTTTTTACTTTCCGTGCTGATTTCCAGCGCAGCATACTTAGCCTTCAGTTCATCGGCATTAAAATAATTTGCGCGTTCGCTAAAGTCCTTCACCTTAGAAAGTGAATAGAACAGGTTAAACGCCGGATTCACCGCCGCAGAGTTCAGAAAGGCATTTTCAGAGAAATAAACCACTCCTGGGTTAGCCGTTGAAACTCCCACTCCGCCACGGATGGCCAAGAAAAGCAAACCGCCCAAAAGGAGGTGGACAAACGTGCCGATGACGCGCTTCGTCATAGATAAGCGTAACTGTGCCAAGCGGGTGGCAGACTCCTTCGTAAATGTGCGCTTGTAAAGCAGGAAGATACCTATTACCGCCGCCAAAATGCAAGAAATCCCCACCACTACATAAAGTGTGCTCACCGAAGCCATTACCTCTTTTGGCGAATCAAGGTAAGTAAAAATTGTAGCGTCTATCTTAAAATTCCAAAACGCAAAGAGTCCCGTATCTACAATATAGATGATGCCCTGCAAGAGTGCGGCAAAGGCAAAATAGACGTAGAAAACATTGCGATGAATACTAATCCAATACCCCGCTAAAAGAATGAGCCACAGGATGGCCGAAACATAACCGCTAAAGGAAAGGTCAAGCGGCAGTCCGTTCCACAAAATGGCAAAACAATCACCCACGCTCAGTTCCCTTCCCCACCCATTGTAAAGCAGGAATATAACCTTTGCCACCATGCCGATAAGCACGGAGGACAAGAAGAATTTTAATAAAAGAAGGGTGCGGATTTTCATATCTTGGGTGCAGATTTTAGAAGTTAGGGGTGAGAATGTTTTAGGATGATGAGGTTTTGAAGAGGGATGGGGAAAAGATGGTGGTAGAATGGTTAAGACAGTGGAAAAAATTTTACTCTCTGTCAATAACCTTAAAACCTTATAACCTTACAACCTCATAACCTCAACCATTATATATATCTTGAATTATTAATCCCGCCAGGGTTAAACCATAAATAGCGGTAATGTGCATGAGCGAACCGTTGATTTGTGCCTTCTGAGCGTCCCATGTTCCGCCGACGCTGACTTCCGTGTCGGCACGATTCTCCAAGAGTTCTTCGCTGAAGACACATTTAAACTTCTTCTTCGGGAAGGTGCCCTTCTTCTTAATTCTTCGGCGCAAAGCGGCCGCCAAAGGGCAACCCTTAACCTTCCAAAATTCCGCCACTTGTATGCGAGTGGGGTCCATCTTTAAGGCGGCGCCCATTGAGGAAAAGAACTTTGCGGGAAGGGAAGTGGCATGAAGAATCAGCGCCGCCTTATGTTGCAAACTATCTATGCAATCAACGATGTAATCATAGTTTTCAAGTTCAAACATGGGCGCATTCTCCGCACTATAAATCATATTCAGCGCCGTAATTTTGGCTTCGGGGTTCACCTCCAGCAAATGGCGCTTCAAGGCTTCCACCTTGGGTTGACCCACAGTAAGCGTCGTGGCAGGAAGTTGGCGATTGATGTTAGACACTGCCACATTGTCAGAATCGACAATCGTAACATGCACGACTCCCGTACGCACCAACGCTTCGGCCACCCAACTACCCACTCCGCCAACTCCAAAAACGATGGCGCGAAGTGAGCGAAGGCGCTCCATTCCTGCAACGCCCAAAAGGCGTTCCGACCTGCTGAATATTTCTTGTTGCATCATACTTGCAAAGTTAAAATTTATATCTGATATATATTGTGTGGGGCGCCGTAAATTCTTCATCCGCCACGCTAAGTTAGTTTTTCCGCTCACAAAGTAAAACTAAATTTAAATTCTGTTTTACCTAATTTCATTTCTGTTTCACTTTGTGAAACCACTGAAAAACATCTTTTTTAGGGAAAAATATAGCAGTTGACTCATTATTACAGACCCATCCGCCCTTTGGGCACCTCCCCTAACTTCGGGGAGGAATTTTATATACTTCCAATCATTTGTTGTTCCAAATTGAAAAATTAAACGAGACAGACTAAACAAAATGTCCCCATAAGTTAGGGGGACGAGCAACGAAGTTGCGGAGGGGGTCTGTAAAAATTCTTTTGGCACCCCCTCTATCATTTTCCTTTTTCAAACTGTGGAAAACTCTGTGGAAAAATAGGGGAAAACACAGTGGAGAACTTTGTTGATAACTATCCCGACGGAACACTCCCTCCCCAACAAGAGTTATCCACCTTTCAACACCTCAAACCCTTCGTTTCCCACCGCGTTATCCACACTTTTCAACACCGTTAAGGTTCACAAAAATTCCTTAAAATTAAGCACCTATAACGCCCCCTCAACAATTATCCACACTATCCCCGCCCTATAACAATCAACATAATCTTTTCTTCCTTTCTTCCAGAAGAAACAACAAGAAATAAATAGAATATATATAGAAAGGATGGGGATTGTGGAAAACTTGAAAAATTGCAGATTCCTGAATGATGATGCGCTGTAAATGTGTCCCTTCCTTCTTTTTAGCGCTAAAATTTGTGTGGGGCGAAAAATTAGGTTTACCTTTGTAGTCAAGAGGCGCGGATGAGAACAGTATTTTTATTAGAATCCGAATGGTTCTCTGAATCTCCCACCCTCATAACCTTAAAACCTCAATCGCTATGGCAAAAACTATTAACATTCGTTGTGCAAATACAGGTCGCACGCATAAAGTGCCCATGGGCTTTAACCTTGAAGAAGTGTATGAACTTCTGGAACTCAAAATGCCGTTCGGATCTACGAGTGCGAAGGTAAATAATAAGGTAGAAGGATTACACTTCGTGTTGTTCAACGACAAGGATATTGAATACTTAGATATCACTTCGCCTTCAGGCCACCGCACTTACACACGCTCCGTCTTCTTCGTGCTTTACAAGGCAGCGCATGACCTTTTCCCCGATGCCATGTTACGCATTGAAAATCCCGTGAGCAATGGGTATTATTGCCATATAGACTTGCCTGGAGGTATTACGCCAGAACAGGTAGAGCAACTGAAAGTGCGCATGCAGGAAATTATTAGCGATGACCTTCCTTTCCATCGTTTGACCGCGCATACGGATGAGGCGGTAAAATTATTCCGTGATGCGGGGTTGGAGAATAAAGCCAAGTTGCTGGAAAGTTGTGGTCGTCTCTACACACATTATTATACGCTGGGCGATGTGGCGAACTATTTCTACGGTTCGCTCCTCGTGCGCACCTCTCAGATTTACCTTTTCGACATTATCCCTTATGGCGACGGCATCTTGATTCGTGTGCCCGATTCTAATAATCCCTCGCAGTTGCGACCGATGCGCGATCAACCAAAGATGTTTGACGTGTTCCGCCAACAGCATAGTTGGCAGAAGATTCTCGGAGTGACGACCATCGGAGAATTGAATGCGGCGTGTGCTGCAGGATATGCCAACGACCTTATCAATGTGAGCGAAGCGCTTCAGGAAAAGATGATCAGCCGATTGGCAGACCAGATTGCGGAAAACCCAAAGTGGAAGGTGATTCTTATTGCCGGTCCTTCGTCAAGCGGTAAGACAACGACTTCAAAGCGACTTAGTGTGCAGCTCATGGCATGCGGAAAGCGCCCAGTGCCCATTTCGCTCGACGATTACTTTGTGGATCGCGAAAAGACGCCACTCGATGAAAATGGCAACTACGACTACGAGAGCGTTTATGCCATGAACATCCCGCTCTTTACCGAACAGATGAACGCGCTTATCAAGGGCGAATCCGTAGAACTGCCTCGTTATAACTTCCAAACGGGTAAGAGCGAAATGAGTGGGAATGTTGTGAACCCCACTTCCGAAACCATCTTCATCCTTGAGGGTATTCACGCCTTAAATCCCGCATTGACAGAAAATATTCCCGCCGAAAACAAATTTAAAATCTATGCGTCGGCACTGACCACCATTCTGCTCGACAACCATAACTATATTCCCACTACGGACAACAGATTGTTGCGCCGCATTGTGCGTGACCACAAATACCGTGGCTGTTCCGCTCGCGACACTATCTCTCGCTGGCCCTCCGTTCGTGCAGGCGAAGAAAAGTGGATATTCCCCTTCCAGGAAGAAGCCGATGTGATGATCAACACCGCCATGCTTTTTGAATTCGGTGTGCTTCGCGAACAAGCCCTTCCCTTACTCGAAGAAGTTCCTGAAACAGCGCCCGAATACACTGAGGCTATCCGCTTGCGCAAATTCCTTTCCTACCTCAATCCTATCTCTATCCAAGCCCTTCCGCCCACATCATTGTTGCGCGAGTTCTTGGGGGGAAGTACGTTTAGGTATTAAGGGTAAGGTTATAAGGTTTTGAGGTTATAAGGGCGCTTCGCTTTAAGGTTTTAAGGTTGTGAGAACCATCCGGACGGCGCTCGAGTGCCGTCCGGATGGTAGTTGTACTCTGTACTTTGTTCTCTGTACTCTAAAAAAATATACATCCCTTCCCCTTTCTCCCTTAAAAATTGTAATTTTGCTGAGGATATAAAAATAGACTTATGATTAAATCATTTTCTTCGCTTATAGCGCACCTTTCTGAGGCGCGTAATCCCAAGCGTTTGGTAGTTGTTTATCCCCATGACGAACACTCGATGGAGGCTGTCTTTATGGCGCTTCGCGAAGGTTGGGTGAAGTTATTGTTGGTGGGAGATAAATCGAAAATGCCCCTTCCTGCGGATTGGGAACAGTATGCTGACAGCATTGAATTTGAATATGCTGCCGACGCTATGGAAGCTGCGCGCTTGTCAGTGAAAGCCGTGCGCGACGGACGTGCTAATGCGATGATGAAAGCGTTGGTAAATACCGACGTGTTGCTTCGTGCTATCCTCAATAAGGAAGAAGGAATTTTGCCAAAGGGACGCGTGATGTCGCACATAGCTGTTATGGAAGTGCCCAAGTTAGAGCGCTTCCTCTTAATCAGTGATGCTGCCGTTTTGCCTTATCCTACGGAAGAACAACGCGCTGCCCAGATTGGTTATATCACAGAAATGTGTCGCCGTTTGCAAATCGAGACGCCCCGCATCGCTATGCTTCATTGCACAGAGAATGCCAGCGAAAAGTTCCCGCATTCTATGACCTACGCACCCTTAATTGCGCGTGCCCAACAGATCGGAAGAGCACACGTCTGAACTCCAGTCACA
>CALCUV010000182.1 GCA_937906765.1 uncultured Prevotella sp. | reverse complement strand
CAGGGGGAGAGCGCCGTGCGGACTGTTTTTACCTACATTATAATAGTTAACGTATCTTTTCCTGCAGGAACCGCGCCGTGTAACCCACTCCCTGTACCACGACTTCCTCAGGCGTGCCACAGGCAATGATAGTTCCGCCCTCGGCTCCGCCTTCCGGTCCGAGGTCAATCACATGATCGGCACACTTAATCACATCCATATTATGCTCAATGATAAGTACGGTGTGCCCGCGGGCAATGAGTGCGTCGAAAGAGCGGAGCAGGCGCTTGATATCGTGGAAGTGGAGCCCCGTAGTGGGTTCATCGAAAATGAATAAGGTGGGTTCCGTGCGCTCCAATCCGAGGTAGTACGCCAACTTTACGCGCTGGTTTTCACCCCCTGAGAGTGTCGAAGAGGGTTGTCCAAGATGGATGTATCCAAGTCCCACATCCTGAAGGGGTTTCAAGCGTCGCGCAATCTTTTCTTGCTTGTGCTCGGTAAAGAATTCGATAGCCTGATTGATGGTCATCTCCAAAATGTCGTGGATATTCTTATCCGCAAAGCGCACTTCGAGAATGTCGTTCTTAAAGCGCTTGCCGCCACACGCCTCACACTCCAAGATGAGATCCGCCATGAATTGCATTTCCACGGTTACCGTTCCCTCGCCCTTACATTCCTCACAGCGTCCGCCATCCGTATTAAAGGAGAAGTGGGCTGCCGTAAAGTCCATCTGCTTAGCCAAGGGTTGCGCCGCCATCAACTTGCGGATTTCATCATACGCCTTGACGTAGGTCACGGGATTTGAACGCGAGGACTTACCAATGGGATTCTGATCCACAAATTCGATAGCCTTGATTTGGTTCAAGTCACCGTCGAGCGAGATAAACTCTCCGGGGCGGTCGCAAGGTTCATCGAAGTGGCGCTTCAAGGCACGGTAGAAAATGTCTCTGACAAGGGTTGATTTTCCCGAACCACTCACGCCCGTAACTACCGTCATGACGTTCAAGGGAAACTTGGCGTCAACCCCCTTCAGGTTATTGTGGCGCGCACCTTTGAGTTCGATAAAATTATTCCAGCGTCGGCGCGAAGTGGGTACCTCAATGCTTTCACGCCCCGTCAAGTAGCGGAGGGTGTGAGAGTTATATTCCGCATCATCTCCGTGAGCAAGTCCCTTGGATAAGGTTCCGGCAAACGTAACTTCGCCTCCGCGACGACCAGCATCCGGACCGATGTCAATGATATAATCTGCCTCGCGAATAATCTCCTCATCGTGCTCCACAATCACCACGGTGTTGCCCAAGTCACGCAACTTTTTGAGCACAGAAATGAGTCGGTCGGTATCGCGAGAGTGAAGACCGATACTGGGTTCGTCAAGAATGTAAAGCGAACCCACAAGCGAGGAACCAAGTGAGGTAGCGAGGTTAATACGTTGGCTTTCGCCGCCCGAAAGTGTATTGCTCAAGCGGTCGAGGGTGAGATAACCCAAACCCACATCCATTAAGAATTCCAAGCGACTGCGTATTTCAGTCAAGAGTCGGGCTGCCACCTGCTCTTCATGGGGTTGGAGCGTCAGGGATGCGAAAAAATCCTGCAACTCTCGGATGGAGAGGCGCACGAGTTCGGTAATGTTCTTCCCGCCTACCTTTACGTAAGACGCTTGTTTCTTCAAGCGCGAACCGCGACACGTGGGGCACTCCGTCTTTCCGCGATAGCGCGCCAACATTACGCGATACTGAATCTTATATTGATTTTCGCGGAGCATGTCGAAGAAGCGGTCGATGCAAACATCCCAATCGCCATCGCCATGATGCACCTTGCCATCGCCATGCCAGAGATAGTCCTTCTGCTCTTGCGTAAGGTTGTAATAAGGTTCGAAAATGGGGAACCCCACTTCCGATGCGCGACGGCAAAATTCCTTGCGCCATTCGCCCATCTTATCACCGCGCCAACACATAACGGCACCCTCGTAAACACTTAAGGAAGAATTGGGCACAACTAATTGTTCGTCGATGCCCATGATGCGTCCAAAGCCCTCACATTCAGGACAGGCGCCCAAGGGGGAGTTAAACGAGAACATGCTATCGGAAGGTTCTTCAAACTGCATACCATCCGCCTCGAAGCGCTCGCTGAATGTCACCGTTTCTTTCCCAGGGTAGAAGCGCAGGACGCAAGTTCCGCCCCCCTCAAAGAAGGCTGTTTGCACGGAGTCGGCAAGGCGCGAAATGGCAGTTTGAGAATTATCTACCGCCAAGCGGTCGAGGAGCAAGTAAATGTTTTCAACGGAGAACGGTGAACGGTGAACGGTGAACGAATCGTCACCCTCGTTACCCGTTGTCCCTTCACCTTTCACCGTTAACCGTTCCTCCAGGAAGTCCTCGATACGCACCATCTCGCCCTCCACATCCAGTCGTGAAAGACCCTGCTTGAGGTCAATCTCTAACTGTTCGCGGAGCGTGCGTTCGCCATGTATGCGCATCGGAGCGAGCACTGTGAAGCGCGTACCTGCGGGATGCGAGAGCGCACAATCCACTACGTCCTTCACAGAATGGCGTTTCACCTCCTCACCACTGACAGGCGAGAACGTACGACCGATGCGCGCAAAGAGCAGACGGAGGTATTCGTAAATCTCCGTAGAAGTGCCCACCGTAGAGCGCGGATTGCGCGACGTCACCTTCTGTTCGATAGCAATGGCAGGCGGAAGTCCCTTGATGTAATCGCACTCCGGTTTGTGCATACGCCCCAAGAACTGACGCGAATAGGCAGAAAGGCTTTCTACATACCGACGTTGACCTTCGGCATAGAGGGTGTCAAACGCCAATGACGACTTGCCGGAACCCGACAAGCCTGTAACTACTATCAATTTGTCGCGCGGAATTTCGAGATCGATATTCTTGAGGTTGTTCACCCGAGCGCCTTTAATCTTTATGGTCATCCGTAGAAAATGGGAGGGTAAATTGCACGTAAACACCCCTCATATCGCAATCTGCAATACACACAATGAGGGGTGATTCCTTATTTTTCACGGCAAAAATACCTTTTTTTATTCCGAAATGAAGCGTAGGCGCCCCTGAATTTGTCCACTACGGTAAAAAATAGTAAATTTGCGGGTAATTTAAACATATTTTCACACCACTATCTGAACTGCAAAAAACAAAAATCCTTATAAGCAAAACAAAGACTTTAATTAGAAAAATTATTAGTGCCTTTAGAAAAACAATAAGTATTTTTGTTTGGGACGTTCGAAAGTGTGGTATATCAAACAAATACCCAACGCAAAACTAAAAACAAATTATGAAGATAGAACAACAACTTTCGGCAGCCATCATTGCTGCGATTAAGGAACTTTACGACTTTGACGCACCCGCTGAACAGGTGCAACTCTCAAAGACTAAGAAGGAATTTGAAGGCCACCTTACACTCGTGGTTTTCCCCTTCCTCCGTGTTTCTAAGAAGAAGCCCGAAGACACCGCTCAGGAAATCGGTCAGTACCTTCAGGAACATACCGACGTTATTGCTTCGTTTAACGTCATCAAGGGCTTCTTGAATCTCGTGATTGCCCCTGCCGCTTGGATTGCTTTGTTGAATGACATCCACGCTGCGGAAAAGTATGGCTTCACAACGCCTACTGATCGTTCGCCCCTCGTGATGATTGAATATTCTTCGCCCAACACGAACAAGCCCCTCCACTTGGGTCACGTGCGTAACAACCTCCTTGGTTGGGCGGTGGCACAGATTGCCGAGGCTAACGGCAACCGTGTGGTGAAGACGAATATTGTGAACGACCGCGGTATTCACATTTGTAAGTCTATGCTTGCTTGGCAGAAGTATGGCAATGGCGAAACTCCCGAATCGTCAGGCAAGAAGGGCGACCACTTGATTGGCGACTACTACGTGGCTTTCGACAAGCACTATCGCGCAGAAGTGAAGGAACTTACGGCGAAGTTTATGGCGGAAGGTATGGACGAAGAAGCGGCTACGGAAAAGGCAAAGGCGGAAGCACCCCTTATGAAGGAGGCTCGCGAAATGTTGGTGAAGTGGGAGCATAATGACCGCGAGGTTCGCGCACTCTGGCGCAAGATGAACGAATGGGTGTACGAGGGTTTCGATGAAACGTACAAGGCACTCGGTGTGGGTTTCGACAAGATTTATTACGAAAGCGACACCTACCTTGAAGGTCGCGAAAAGGTGATTGAAGGTCTTCAGAAGGGGCTTTTCTACAAGCGCGAAGACGGCAGTGTATGGGCAGACCTCACTGGCAATGGTTTGGATGAAAAGCTCTTGCTCCGCTCTGACGGTACGTCTGTTTACATGACCCAGGATATTGGTACGGCAAAGCTTCGCTTCCAGGACTTCCCCATCAACAAGATGATTTATGTGGTGGGTAACGAGCAGAATTACCATTTCCAGGTGCTCTCTATCTTGCTTGACAAACTCGGTTTCGAATGGGGTAAAGACCTTGTGCACTTCTCTTACGGCATGGTGGAACTCCCCAACGGTAAGATGAAGAGCCGTGAAGGTACTGTGGTTGACGCTGACGAATTGGTGGCAGAAATGGTGCGCCAGGCACGTCAGACGAGCGACGAAGCGGGCAAGTTTGCCGATATGAGTGAGGAAGAAAAGCAGGAGGTAGCACGCATCGTGGGTATGGGTGCCTTGAAGTACTTCCTCCTTAAGGTGGACGCACGCAAGAATATGCTCTTCAACCCCGAAGAAAGTATTGACTTCAACGGTAATACAGGTCCCTTCGTACAATATACTTATGCACGAATCCGCTCTATTCTCCGCAAGGCTGAAGATGCTGGTATCGTGATTCCCGAAACGCTTAATGCGGACGTGACGCTCTCAACGAAGGAAGAAGAAATTATTCAGCACGTGGCAGAATTCGCACAAGTGGTGAAGGCTGCGGGTGTGGATTACTCACCCTCGACTATCGCTAACTACTGCTACGAACTCGTGAAGGAATACAACCAATTCTACCACGAATTCAGCATTCTCCGCGAAGAGGATGAAGCAAAAAAGGTGTTC
>CALCUV010000181.1 GCA_937906765.1 uncultured Prevotella sp. | reverse complement strand
CGGCGAGATTGGCAGCCACCGTACTCTTACCTACACCGCCCTTTCCCGAACTTACGGCAATCACATTCTTCACCTGTGGCAACATTTTCCCAGGCTCGGGGCGCGCTGCCTGAGTCGTTTTTACGCTTACGGCAACGTTGACGTCCTTACTCACATACGTGTGGATGGCAGCCTCAGCGGCTTTCACGACAGACTTAATAAAGGGGTCGGTGCTCTTTTCAAATATGATGGAGAAGGAGACGTTCATGCCGTCAATGCGGAGGTCGTCTTCCAACATCTCAGCTTCTACAATGTTTTTCCCAGTTCCGGGGTAGCGCACGTTCAGGAGTGCGTCGGTAATGAGTTTTGGGTATAGTGTCATTTGTGTTGTGAGGTTAAAAGGTTATAAGGTTATGAGGTTAAAGGGTCTTGAGATTTTGAGAGAGAAATCACCTTGGCATTGAATGGGCATATCGCAACCCTTTTCATTCAATAACCTACTTGCAAAAGTAGTAAATAATCTCGACTGAGGATAGTAGTTTCCTGCATTTAAGGTAATTTTGCACCATTAAATCAGAAGTAACGGTCCGCATGGTTCTTAAAACCTTAAAACCTCAAGACCTTACAACCTATTAGTATTGCTATGAAAACTTATTCTACAAAACAGATATTTCAAATAGCCCTGCCCATCCTCATTAGCGTCCTGATGGAGCAGTTGATAGGGATGACCGACGCTGCCTTCCTCGGGCGTGTCGGCGAGGTGGAATTAGGGGCGTCGGCCTTAGGCGGCATTCTTTACATCTCCCTGTTTATGTTGGCTGTTGGTTTTGCCACAGGGGCGCAAATACTGATGGGGCGACGCAATGGCGAGGGAAATTATGCGGCGATAGGGAGTGTGTTTTATCACGGAGTTGTTTTTCTGCTCATTCTTGCCTTGCTGATTACGGGGAGTACGTTGATTTGGGGAGAACAACTCATGCGGTTGATGATTCGTTCGGAAGCGGTGGCTGAAGCTGCAACAGTTTATCTAAATTGGCGCATTGTGGGCTATGCTTCAGCTGTGATTTGCGCCATGTTTCGTGCATTTTATGTGGCAACTACCAATACGCGCACACTGACTTACAACTCCATTATTATGGTAGGGGGAAACGTGATTCTTAACTATGCATTGATATTTGGAGAACTCGGAATGCCACGAATGGGAATTGCAGGTGCCGCTCTTGCTTCTTCGCTGGCGAGTGTGATTTCCGCAATTTTCTTTATTTGCTACACCCTTGCAACTACGGATATTAAAAAGTATGCCCTTAACCACTTGCCGCGCCTTAGATTTCGCACCCTGCAAAATGTGTTGGGCATAGGCGTTTGGACAATGATTCAAAATTTCCTTGCCTTAGCAACGTGGTTTATTTTCTTCCTTGGAGTGGAGCATCTGGGGGAATCAGAACTGGCTTCGTCAAACGTATTGCGAAATATATCAGGCTTTTTCTTCATGAGTATGGCAGCTCTTGGCGCTACAGCAAGCACGCTTTCGAGCAACTTGCTTGGGCAAAAAGAAAAGGAAAGTGTCATCCCGCTGATGTGGCGCATTGTGCGATTGTGTTATCTCGTAATGGTGCCCTTCTGCCTCTTAGTCGCCATCTTTCCGGAACCCGTCATTCAGGTGTTTACCACAGATGCGGCGTTAATTGACTTGAGCGTGGCGCCCTTACGCATGCTGATTTTCTCTTATCTCTTTGGTATCCCTGCTCAAATCTTGTTGCACGTGGTTTCGGGAACCGGAAACACGCGCACAGCACTCTGTGCCGAACTTGTGACGCTCGTTGCTTACGCTTTTTATCTTATCATCGTGGTCTTCGGATTCCGTAGCAATTTAACCATTTGTTGGGCAAGCGAAGTGCTTTATTCCGCTGGTCTTCTCCTATATTGTTGGTGCTATCTCCGTTGGGGGAATTGGAGTGGCAGACAGATTTAAGAATATGCGTAATTTGCAACCTCCCACTGCTCATCTATAAGGGGGAATCTGCCGACACATTTTATATATATGTAGGTTTCTAAACCTTATGAAACAACCTATTCTTTATGCTTCGTAGTTTCTATAGTATCTATAGTGACTATAGTCCCAATAACAAACATTGCATAAATTCAAAAAAAGAATTAGGGCGCTCCAAATTTGGGGCGCCCTAATTTATTAATATGGTGTAAGAATTACTTAGCCATCAAAGCGTCGAACTTCTTCACAGCCTTGTTGTAAGCCTTCTGAGCCTTTTCTACAGCCTTCTGAGCCTTCTTTGCATCCTTACCTTCTGCCTTCTTAGCAGCATCCTTAGCAGCCTTCAAAGCATCATAAAGTGCCCAAAGGTTAGCTTCCTTAGTTGCAGCAATATTCTTAGCAGTGTAAGCTTCCGCAGCAGCTTCAGTAGCAGCCTCAGCAGCGGGTTCAGCCATAGCATGCTTGTAACCCTTAACGTCATTCCAGTGACCACGAGTAAAGTCGGGGAATGCTACAGCAGCGCAGTTGTTATCCATAGAGAGAGTACCGAGTTCTGCAAGTGAGCACCATTCAGCCAAGTCATAAACATCCATGTCGAGGGGAAGACCATTCTGGAGACAGTAAACGAGACGAGCGTCCATTACATAGTCCATACCGCCGTGACCCATCTTACGACCCTTTTCGATATACTTAGCAAGGATGGGGTGGTAATACTTCTTCAAGAGAGCGTCACGCTGAGCAGCGGGCATGAAACCGTGAGCGTTGAGGTTGTCCATCTGAGGAGCGTCAGTACCCTTAAGAGCGTCACCAGAAAGTGCCAATTCGGGAGTAGGATACTTAGTAGCGTAACCCTTAGTACCAGTCAACTTGAACAAACGGTTGTAGGGCTGAGGAGTCATTACATTGTGCTGGATTTCGATAACCTTACCGTTAGCTGTACGCATAAGAGTTGTTGTGTGGTCACCGTTACGGAATTCCTTACATTCCTTACCAGTCTTGTTTTCTACCCATTCCTTACCTACGAAACTTTCAGTGTCCATAGCGATAAGTGTAGTGAAACGGTCACCACGGTGAATGTCGAGACATTGAGCAACAGGACCAAGGCCGTGAGTAGCGTAAACGTCTCCGCGGTTTTCCATGTTGTACTTCATACGCCAACGGAGGTTGTCTTTGTCATTATCGTTGGGGTCTTTCCAATATGAATCCCAGAACCATTCGAGACCGTGGATGTAAGCACCTTCTGCGCGGATAACTTCACCGAACAAACCGTCCTGCTTCATTGCGAGGGCAGTCATTTCGTATTCGTCGTAGCAGCAGTTTTCAAGGATGAAGCAGTGGAGGCGCAACTTTTCAGAAAGGTTGATAAGTTCCCAGCACTGTTCGAGGTTCATTGCAGAAGGAACTTCGATAGCTGCGTGCTTACCGTTTTCCATAGCGAACTTAGCTACGGGGAAGTGGTGGTTCCAGTCAGTTGCTACGTAAACGAGGTCAACGTCGGGGCGCTGGCAAACTTCCTTGTAACCGTTTTCGCCGTAATAGACGTCAGCGGGAGCGAGACCAGCTTCGCGGAGGTACTTCTGGAAGCGTTCAGCTCGGGGTTCTTCGTAGTCACAAAGCGCAACGATTTCTACGCCAGGGATGTGAGCGAAACGCATTACTGCCCATTCACCACGCATACCGAGACCAACGAAAGCAACGCGTACAGTCTGGATAGGAGCTACCTTCAAACCGAGAGCGTGCTGCTGACCAGCAGGACGTTCAGGCGATTCAACAACGATTGTTCCCTTGTCCCAGTGCCACTTTGTAGAGGGAGAAAGTGACTGTGCCGAAGCAGTTACTGCAGAAAGAGAAACCAATGCCGCAAGGGCAATTGAATAAATCTTCTTCAACATAATGATTAAATTAAAAGGTTTAAAGTATGTGAACATATTTCGTTGCAAAGTTACTCCATATATTTTATATAAACAATTTTTTAAGCTTAAAATGCTAATTGTAGGTGCGAAAACTTGAATGATATAGTTTCAGTATTTGGACTTTTCTACTGTGAGGGTGTAGTTATTTATATATATATATGTGTGTTCTAAATAACGCTATGCGGTAAATGCGAGTTGGCTCGTAGTTTCTTTTCCAAGGGCAGAAGGATTTGAACAACACGCCCGAACCGCGTGGCGAAAAAAGATGCGAGTAAATCTTACGATACAAAGATAATTGTTTCACCCATGTTAATGTCTATGGACATTGGTAGTTCTCACCAATAATCCTTTTCAGAAGTTAGGAACATCTTATAAAAATGCGGAATATTTTTGGTGGTTTGTAAATAAACCTTAAATTTGCAACCACTAACCCGTTTAAAGAAATATATTTTTGTTAACTATAAATCTAAATCAAACCATTATGAAGACACTAAATTTTAAGTCCCAACTGGTTATTCTTGCCATGTTGTCATTTTGCTTTTTCACGGCATCTTGCTCTGGTGGTTCAGAAGATGAAATTGACATACCTCCCTCAGGAGATGTAAATACTCCTGGTGATGGAGAAGATAATGAAGGTGGTTCTAACGATGACAATAACAACCCTGGTGGTACAGGTTCTGGTAGTGTTATGTCACCCCTTCAGCAAAAAGAAAAGTTGGATGAAATTGCATGTGATTTTTTAGAACAGATTCCTTCTTCTGATTTCCAGGATCTTAAATGGAATTTGGAAGACTTGGAAATGGGATATTACCTCAATGACTATAGTTGGGAGAATGTTGAGAATTGGGCCCAAAATTTGTTGGAAGATTGCATAGAATCCTTAGGAACGACTACAGAAGAGAGTGAATATCATATGTGGGGGGGCTACACGAACTATATTTATACCAACTACAAGGCAATCCTTCTCCCCGCTAACTTTACTGGGAAGTTTACCGCCCGAAATGGAAAATGGACTCGTTCGAATGCAAATAATTTGCAGTTTGAAATTCCTGAGAAGAATTGTGTGTTAACTTTGACAACAAGTGGCGATGTTAAAAAAGTCTATGCCTTCAATTTGGATGAATGGCAAGATTATGGATATGATTATGAAAATGGGGGGTATGTTGAATATGAATACTATGACCGTATGCAGTGCACAATAGGTGTTCCTGAAAAGATTACAGTAACCCTCAAGGTCAACGGCGAAACTCTTATTAGCACCAATATATCCATTGACTTGTCAAATATTACTGGTGAAAAATTTGATATTGCCAGAAGTGCTATATCTGCCTCCGCAACTACAGAGTTGAACAATGGTTACAAGTTTAACTTCTCGGAATGCAAGTATACAGGCAATAATAATGTGGCAGCCAAGGCAAGTGTTTCTAAAAATGCTAAAACGCTGATTGCTATGACTCTTAGCAGTAAGGTGGAAAATATTCCTTCTTACAATATTACAGATAGTGATATAGACTCGGATCAGTTTGAAGATAGCAATGCCAAGGATGCCTATGCGAAATTTGACATCCTCGGTCGTCTCCAGTTTGCAGGTAAAATTGCAGATGTTCGTAGATTTGCAAAATACCTTAATTCTGCAGATGAGAATGACGATAATGAGACGAACTATAGGTCATACATCAACCAGGCTAATGCTTTGATGGATGTTAATATGTATTTTGACAATACTTCAACAAAGCAAGCAACTGTAAAATTAGAACCTTTCCAAGAAGATGACTGGTATGGATCTAGATATTGGGAAAGTGAACCTGTTATCTATTTCCAGGATGGTACTTCCTATAGCACTTTCGAAGCTTTCTTTGATGCCGATGATTTTGGCAACACAGTTAATGCCTTTGAAAAATTGATTGAAAGATACCGTAATATGTTGGAAGACTGATGTGAACGGGCATTATTCATTACATGACACAACTTAAATTCATACTTATATCTCTATTCACACTCGTCGTTGGTAAGGTTGCGTCGCAAACCAACGACAGTGTGAGGGATAGTTCTTTAGATAGTGTAACGATAAAAGCTTATCGTTACACTTCTTCTGTTAAGGAACAACAGGATGGACGGTTAGTTTGGAATGTAAGTAAACTCAAGGAACTCCCCAAAATTCTGGGTAATGCTGATCCTATTCGGTATACGCAGATGTTACCAGGTGTACAAACCAATTCAGAATACAAAAGTGGTGTGAATATTCTCGGGTGTGAAAATTCTCACAATAGTTTACTTTTGGAAACTGTCCCCATTTACAACGTCAACCACTTGTTAGGGTTCTTTTCGGCGTTCAACGCCTCCCACTTCTCTGAGATGTCTGTGGATAAAATAACTACCTATAAATCTGTCTCAAACAAACTCGGCGGAAGTGTAACGATGCATCACGATGATACTCATCCGTCGTCAATAGAAGGTGAACTCACTCTTGGCATGATATCCTCCCAAGGTTCTTTAAAGTTACCTTTGAATGCAAGAACCAAACTCACAATTTCAGCCCGTCAGTCCTACCTCAATCTTTTGTATCATAAATGGTTATCCGCAGATGAAGGTCGTTTGAACTATTCGTTTGGGGATTACAATGTAACCCTCCAGCATCAAATAACCCCAAGCAACATGTTGCGTGTGGATTATTACGCAGGTTATGATTCTGGAAAATTTGGCGATGCGGATTTTTTAGCTAATATGAAAGGCAATTGGGGCAACCAAATGGCAAGTATCCAGTGGTTATATGCGAAACGCAAGTTCAAATTGAACCAAGTTTTGTATACCACAAGATATGCAAATAAATTATCTCTTGATATGACCGAGGTGCAAGGTTCCATCCCTTCGTCTATTCAGGAATTTGGTTACAGGGGTAGTCTTCAATGGAGGAAATGGTTACTGGGAGGTGAGCTTATTTACCATAAAATTAGACCTCAAAAGGTCAACATTAAGGGATTCTACTCTACAAACGAGCATCAGTCACTTGAACAAAATCCTTTGGAAATAATGCTCTATGGAGGTTATACCCATGCGTTTACTCCCCAAATTCATGGAACATTAGGTAGTAAATTTACCTCTTTCAATACGACGAGCAAGAACTATTTTCAATCGTCCCCCTCTGCGTCGTTATCCTACAACAACGAGGTTGCTCAGATTTCTCTATCATATGCTTTGAATCATCAGAACTTGTTTCAAACGGGATTTACCGATGCCGGACTCCCCACGGAATTTTGGATTTCTGCGGATGAAAATAATGCTCCGCAATACGCCCATTCCCTCTTAGTAAATGCGTCGTCATTCATCTTTAACCGCCGATATCGCATATCCGCTGACCTGTTTTACAAAAAGTTATATAACCAAATAGAGTACAACGGAAGTGTTTTGGATTTTGTGAATAAAACATACAACTTGCAAAGCAATCTTCTACATGGGAAGGGTACTAATTACGGAGTAAGTCTTATGCTTCAAAAGTGTACAGGAAAACTTACAGGTTGGTTAACCTATACCTATACGCACTCGCGCAGGCGTTTTAATGAGTTTAACCTCACAAAGGTGTTTCCCTCAAGTCATGAGCGACCACACGATTTTAAGGCAGTGATTACCTATAAACCCTCAAAACATTGGGATATTGGCGGTACCTTTGTCTATGCTTCTGGAACACCGTTTACACCTCCCAAGTCTTTGAATCTTATAAATGGTAATATCATTATTAATTATGCTGACTACAACTCCAGCCGACTTTCGCCTTATATGAGGTGTGATATTTCCGTTAACTATAAATGGACAGAGAATAAAAAAACAGAGCACAGTATCAACCTTTCTCTCTATAATGCTTTTTCTAACAGAAACGAATTGTTTTGGAGAATCAAGAAGTCGCAAGAATGCAAGTATGCATACCGACCCGTGTCTTTTGTCCTTAAAATCTTACCATCCATCAGTTACTCCATTAAATTCTGATGAAGCAAATTTTAAACATCCTCTTGTTGGGGAGTGCCCTTTTATTCGTATCATGCGAAGAAACACACCTTCCTGTCAATCACACCTCACTTGTGGTTGAGGGGTGGATTGAAAACGAGCGCCCCCCAGTGGTTATCCTGTCTCGCCCCGTAACGATTACGAGCGATTATCAATATTATGACAATCTGACGGAATATATAATTAGGTGGGCGAAGGTCTCTGTGGTCTGTGAGGGAGATACAGTTGTGCTGACAGGGAAATTCACTCCTGATTATCTTCCTAACTACATCTATACTACAGGACGAATGATGGGGGAAGTGGGGAAGACTTACACGCTCATAGTAGAGTATGGTGATCAATATGCTACAGCAGAAACGACCATTCTCCCACCGCCGCATGTAGTAGATTACGAGGTGTGCCCCAAAGAAGGTAATGATACCCTATACCAAATAAATGTTCAACTTTCTGATATTGAACCCCACCGAAATTACTATCAATGCTTCTATAAAATAGGGCAATATTCCAAGCAATATTTTACTACCTATTTGGGAACATTTGATGACGAGGTAGTTGATTACGAACAACCTATCCCAATATTTAAGGGGAACAATTTATTTACTGAAGGGGATGATTATACTCCATATTTTGCAAAGGGAGATTCAGTATCTGTAAAAATTTCGCACATTGACGAAGGAGCATACCATTTCTGGGATGCTTATTCTCAAAATGTGTCGTTATCTTATAATATGTTTCTATCAAATGCGAAACTCATGCCCACAAACGTTATAGGCGGTAGTGGATTTTGGTGTGGAATGGGTAGCAGTAGTTTGAACATAATTATACCGACTATTTTATATAAAGAGAAATAGAACCTCATGAATTAGTAGTGATAGCCGATGGGAATAGTCGAAGAACTCCTTCTGCTATGTGGTGATAACCAAGAGTGAAAGAGAGTTAAACGTTTGTGTATGTCATTTTTTTTTGCTAATATTGCCCATTAAAAATATGCTCTTTAGCAATTGCATGTGCTCTTCCTTTTACAAAGTCTCTTTTAGGGCATCTTATTTCTCAAATAAGGCGCCTTATGTCTAACTTAAGGACGCTTCTTAGTATTATTGTTTGGGGTGATTGAGATGGGAGAGCAAATGGTTGATTGTTAGTGCTGTGTTACAATATGTCTGTGGCGACGGAAAGAGATGCTGCCCAACATGTGAAAGTTGTAACCAGTGCTACTTCACAGATTCAGTCATTATTAAATATAACAAAATTATAAAACTCCGTAAATCATCAGCCTATGAAACTTTTTTACTACGTGCTTCCGCTTTTTTTAACAGGCGGGTTATTCACTTCTTGTAGCAGTGAAGACGACGAACTCCTCATGTCTCCCGAAAAAGACCTTCCTGGAGTTAACGTGACTTTTGGGTCTACTCCTTACTTCCCAGAAAAAGACAACTCTACGTACTTGAGTCAGACCTCTTCTATTACGGCAGTAAACAATCTTTTGAAAAAAGTTGGTCCTGAGATTGACAACGGGTTTGCTTCGTTCAAAATTACAGATGCCCAGTATCAAGAGATTAAGACGTTTACCGACAACCTTGTTGCTGAAGAAACTTCGGAAGCAAAGGTCTATGGAAAGATATTTGATTGGATTGTAGCGAATGTTCATTACGAGTGGGGGGATAATGATCCTTACGCAGTTTTTCAGAATCGCCATGCTGTGTGTCAGGGTTATGCCAACTTGCTGAATGTGATGCTCCATACGCAAGGCATTCCTGTGGTAAATATTAATGGTTTCCTCGACCCCGTGGGTGGTCATGCGTGGAACTATGTGTATTATGCCAACAAGTGGTGGGTGAGCGACCCCACGAATAATGGTCGTTTCAACCTTACTGCTACGGACTCTTACAAGCATCTCGTTCCGCAATCTATTGATATTGACATCTTTCCCACGGAAGAGTCTGTATGTCGTTTCTCAGACAAACGCTTCAACTTGGCGCGTGTGCGTCAGGCTGACGATATGTTTACGGTGCCTTACAGCAAGAATGGCATTCGCATTACGAGCTTCAGTCCCGATAGTTTACTCCCTGCCAACGTGCGCGAAATCTGTTTGGGCACGAATATTGAAAGTTTGGGCGAAGAGTTCATCGGTTTGATGCATTATGCTCCCAATGTAGAGCGCGTGCATATTGATGAAAAGAATACGCGACTTAAGACGCACTGTGGCGTAGTTTACAGAAAGAACAACTCACAGTTGATTTACATTCCCAGTGCGATGCCCGTCGTAGAGTTGCTTCCTATCGAAACTATGGGTAAGAACTATGTGGTAAACGTAACTGGTATGGAGGAACTCATTATTGCTCCTGGAACATTGAAGATGGAGGCCTACGCTGTGGAAAACTGTCCGAAGTTGCGCCGAGCTTATGTTCCTGAAGATACAGAAATTGATCCTAACGCCTTCTATAATGTTCACCCCGACTTTGAAATTGTGCGCGGTGACTTGACTTGCATTCCTGAAATCACAATGTAAGATTACGATAATAAAAAGCGGCTACTCTCATCAAGAGTGGCCGCTTTTTTTGTAGCATGTAATCCGCAACTTTATTGGTTAGCGGACAACAAGAAGATGATTGTCGTGACTTAGCTTTATCCTATTTCCTTAAAATAGTGTGAAGCAAGCGAAGTCCTAACTGATTGTTGCAAAGGAGTCGGAACAATGTGTATTTAAGTGAGTAATTCCGTCGTGGCAATGGATAGAGGCCTAATTCACTTAGTGTAGTGTGGCAAAGTTTATGGAGGTCAGCCCAACTTTTCCCAAGGTAAATCGTGTTGAGGATAGTGTCAACCGTAAGAAACGTAAGTTTGCGGTCAATTCCTTGGCGCTGAATGGGCGACGCTGTAGAGCTGTTCTCGTCTCTAAATTGCTTGATACGCCTTATCATACTATGGATGTCGCGGAAACGCTTCTCGCGTTTCTCGAGGTTACTATCCTGAGTGGTTGAATCAGCACGAACGTAGTAATGATACACTAAAATGTTGGTGTCAATAAGGCAACCCGCGTGGTAATGCAGACGTGTCGCAAACTCTTCGTCTTCGTGGTAAACATTTGTTTGAAACTTGATGCCGTATGTCAGAACAATGTCGCGACGAAAGAGGTAGCCCCACACTATTCCGGACAAGTTGTTTTCCGCCATGTAGGCTGCACCACACGAATAAACCGTTTGTGTTGAGGATTTGCCTCCCATTTCTCCGTCGGTGCGTCTCCATCGGAAACGTAAAATATCAGGGCGTTTATCGTTGACAATCTTTAGGCACTTCGTGAGACTGCCCGGTTCGAGGTAGTCATCTGAATCTAAAAATAAGATATATTTCCCTTGCGCCTTCTCCAAACCAATGTTTCGAGCATTCCCTTGTCCGCCATGCTTTGCGCAAACGAGTTGAACTTCTGGAAATTTCTCGTTCACCCAAAGTGGGGGATTTTCCGAACCATCATCAATAAGGATGACTTCAAGTTCTGTGGTTGTCAGCCCTTGAGTCTTGACACATTCCAAACAACGCTCCAAGAGTTCTTGGGGCAGGTTGTAATGCGGTATGATAATGGTGAGTAGCATGATTGTAGAACGTGTTGCGGTTACGAGTGAGCCAACATTCGGCAATGGGCATTGATGCCCACGGTGGCGGCAATGAGGAATTTGAGTTTGCGTTTGAGGGGCAACTTCATAGCAAGCAGAGTGGTGAGCGGAAGACTCGCGCTTCCCAAAGTCTTGAGTGTTTGCCGGTAAGTTGCTTCGCCCTGACCTTTAAACTTACGTATGTCCGTCAGTGAGTCAATAATTTGGATGAGGATGTAATAAGATTCTGCGCGCATGCCGTGGCGCTCCTTCACCATCTGATAGAGCTTCACCCGATTGCGAAGGAGCAGGGCGATAGCCTC
>CALCUV010000180.1 GCA_937906765.1 uncultured Prevotella sp. | reverse complement strand
GCCCAACAGGGAGAGTGGGGCAACTTGCTCCTTGATGGTCCGCTCGACCTCCGTTGTGCGCTTGACAAGGAAGCATTGGACATTAAGGGTATCAAGAGTTGTTTGGAGGGCGAGGCAGATGCACTGCTCTTCCCCGACATTGTGGGAGCGAATGCCTTTTATAAGACCATGCCCTTCTTTGCAAATGCCGAAATTGCAGGAGTTTTGCAGGGTACAGACTGTCCCGTGGTGCTTTCTTCAAGAGGCGACAGCGTCTTGACAAAATATTATAGTATTGCCGTAGCACTTGCTTAATTATAGACAACGGACTACAGACTATAGACAACGGACTTACCATCCGGAGTTAGTTTGTTGACCACAGACTGTTAATCCCACTTCGTGGTCTTTTCCTCCTTCGCACCTCGGCAATTCAAGTAAACTTGATTGCGCTCGGTTTGGCGTCGGTTGTCTGTTGACCGTTGACTGTTGACTTTTTTTAAAAAAAATGAGAATCCTTGCTATTAACCCCGGTTCTACTACTACAAAAATTGCTGTCTATGAAGATGAAAAGAAGGTTTTTGTAGAAAGTATCAACCATCCTGAAGAAGAACTTTCACATTTCGTTCGCGTAACCGACCAATACGATTACCGCAAGAAGCATATCTTAACCTGCCTCTCCAATCACGCCGTGCCTTTCGAATTTGACGCTATTATCGGACGTGGTGGGTTAGGCAAACCTACGCGTGGGGGTGTTTATGAAGTGAATGCCCAACTCCGCCTTGACATGCTCAATGCGCAGCGCAAACATGCCTGCAACTTGGGTTGCTTAATCGCTTACGAGTTAGCACATATGCTTCCCGATTGTCGCGCGCTTACTGCCGACCCCGTAACTGTAGATGAAATGGAAGACGTTGCCCGCATTACGGGTTCAACTCTCATGCCCCGTCGCTCCATTTGGCATGCTTTGAATCAGCGTGCCATTGCTTTCCGTTTTGCTAAGGAGCAAGGCAAAAAGTATGAAGATTTCAATCTTATAGTTGCTCATCTCGGTGGCGGTATTTCGGTAGCGGCGCACCAAAAGGGTAGGGCTATTGACGTGAATAACGCACTTGATGGCGAAGGACCCTTCTCTCCTGAACGCGCAGGCACACTCCCCACTTCCGACCTCATTACC
>CALCUV010000179.1 GCA_937906765.1 uncultured Prevotella sp. | reverse complement strand
GACTTATCATCGTCGGTAAGGAAGCCGAGGCAGCCACAGTGGGAATGCCCTGCGAATGTTTCCCACAAGGCTACGTCACTGACGCCGAACGGATGCTCCTTTGTTACCAAGCGGCAGATCTCTTAGTCATGCCCACGCTACAAGATAACCTTCCCAACACCATAGCAGAGGCTATGGCGTGCGGCACTCCCTGTGTGGGATTCCGCGTAGGCGGTTTGCCACAAATGATTGCCCATCGTCGCAACGGTTATCTCTCACGCTATCTTGACGCTGCCGATTTTGCCGACGGCATTCTTGAAACCGCATTCTCAGATGGCTATGAAGCGTATGCATCTGACGCCCGCAAGACGGCAGTTGCCTCATACGCCGAAAAGGTTATCGCCGAGCGCTTCCTCAATTACTCTTCAGACACAAAATAAATCACATACAAAAATGCAAACAGAGAACCCTCCGTCGAGTGAGACGGAACCCGTTAAATTTACTATTGCTACGGTAACATTTAATGCCACAAAGCTTATTGAGCGCACCATTAAAAGTGTGGAATGTCAGAATTACCCTTACGTGGAACACCTAATCGTTGACGGTAATTCTCGTGACAACACGCTTGAGCATATTCATCATTACCAAGAGCGTAATAGCATTGCCAGCGTGCCCCATGAAATTGTCTGCCTGTCGGAACCCGACGAAGGTCTTTATGACGCCATGAACAAGGCATTACAGATGGCCACGGGCGACTATATCTTGTTCCTCAACGCGGGTGACAAACTTCATAGCGCTACCCTCTTGAGCGAACTTGCTTCGCAAATTGGCGAGGAGCGTCCGGCAGTTATTTTCGGACATACGGATTTGGTGGATGCTGATGAGAAGTATATTGGTCCGCGTCGCCTTTCTCCGCCCGAGCATCTTAGTTGGAAGTCGTTTAAACACGGAATGCTCGTGTGCCATCAGGCATTCTTTGCCCACAAAGACTTGTTCCGCACCACGGCTTACAACATGAACTACCGCTTCTCTGCCGATTTCGACTGGTGTATCCGCATATTGAAGAAGGGCGAAGCGAAAAAGATGGGCACACATCACGCACAGTGCGTTATCAGTGACTATCTGAACGAAGGGATGACCACTCAAAATCACAAGAAATCCTTACTCGAGCGCTTCCGAATCATGTGGCGCCACTATGGAGCCTTTTCTACCGTTGGGCATCACTTGTGGTTCTTCGTTCGCAAACCTTAATCGCATGAAAGTCCTTTATCAAACCATGACTGCGCTTTGTGCGCGGCGCGAATACTGCTGTGCAGACATTGCTGAGAAGTTGCGTAAGAAAGGTGCAACGCAGGAGCAGACGGCAGTGCTGATTGACCGCCTCATAGAGGAAGGTTATATCGACGAAGGGCGTTATGCCCGCGCCTTTGTGCACGACAAAATCCTTTATAACGGATGGGGGCGTGTCAAGGTGGCACAACATCTCCGCGCTAAGGGCGTCTGTCCCGCCTATATCCAAGAGGCTATGCCCTGTGTTACGGAGGAGCAATATGCAGAGGCGTTCCAGAAAGTGCTTCGCTCAAAGCAGCGTAGCATTAAGGGAGAAACGGACTACGAAGTGCGACAGAAGTTGGCGCGAAGCTTGATTGCTCGCGGATTTGAACCTTCCTATGTGTTCGAAAATATGAATTTGGACTACATTGAGGAATAGTGTTTCCCGCCCGTCTCAAATGCTCAGAAAAAGGTTACTCATAACAACAACTTTAAGTAACTCTTTTGCAACTATAAGTGACTTAATTCCAACAAAAACTAACATATCACACACTCTAAAACAAACAATAGTTATGCTTACTATTTACAATACACTTACTCGTAAGAAAGAAGAATTTAAGCCTATCAACCCCGGCCACGTAGGTATGTATGTTTGCGGACCTACGGTATATGGCGACGCCCACCTCGGACATGCGCGCCCCGCAATTACTTTCGACCTCCTCTTCCGCTATCTCAAGCACCAGGGTTACAAGGTGCGCTACGTGCGTAATATTACCGACGTGGGACACCTTGAACATGATGCCGACGAAGGCGAAGATAAGATTGCTAAGAAGGCACGCTTGGAGCAATTAGAGCCAATGGAAGTGGCGCAACACTATACGAACCGCTTCAATGAGGCAATGGCGAAACTCGGAGTGCTTCGCCCAAGCATCGAACCCCATGCTACGGGCCACATTATCGAACAAGAGCAACTCGTTCAGCAAATCTTGGACAACGGATTCGCTTATGAAAGCAACGGTTCGGTTTATTTCGACGTGGTAAAGTATAACGAAAAGCACGGTTACGGTATCCTTTCGGGCCGTAACTTGGATGACGTAAAGGATGCCTCACGCGAACTCGACGGTGTGGGAGAAAAGCGCAACCAAGTGGACTTCGCGCTTTGGAAAAAGGCACAACCCGAGCACATTATGCGCTGGCCCTCGCCCTGGGGTGACGGTTTCCCCGGCTGGCATTGCGAATGCACAGCAATGGGTCGCAAATACCTCGGCGAACAATTCGATATTCACGGCGGAGGTATGGACCTCGTGTTCCCCCATCACGAATGCGAAATC
>CALCUV010000178.1 GCA_937906765.1 uncultured Prevotella sp. | reverse complement strand
GGGAGGAAAACGTGTGTGAACGTGGGTGTATTCGCCGCTTTCAAGATCTGCGTCGATAATATCGTGAATAAAATTATTAGTTGATTCAGCCATAATTAACTCCTTAAGAAAGTCTTGCAATTTCAGAATTGATTCGCGCAACAGCTGAACGCGATGGATTATTGCAGTTACTTCGAGATGCAGGTGCAATTGAAATGACCAATGCTTGTGGACCTTGCATCGGACAGTGGAAACGTAAAACTTCTGACCCCACGAAGCGTAATTCTATAGTTACAACCTTCAATCGTAATTTTGCGAAACGTGCTGACGGAAATCCCAATACGCATGCCTTTATCGTATCTCCAGAAATGGCAGTAGCGCTTACATTTGCTGGTAAGTTAACCTTTAATCCATTAACTGATAGGATTGATGAATTTAAGTTTTCAGTACCTCAAGGCGAAGAATTGCCTACATTAGGTTTTGCCACATGTGACAATGGTTACGTTGCTCCGCAAGATGGTGCAGAAGAACCTTATATTAACCCTGAAAGTAAACGTTTGCAACGCCTTGAACGTTTCGCTGCTTGGGATGGAAAGGATTTCGTAAACCTCCCCTTGTTGATTAAAACGAAAGGTAAATGTACAACGGACCATATATCAATGGCTGGACCTTGGTTACGTTATCGTGGACACCTTGAAAACATTTCTGAAAACTGCTTGATGGGCGCTGTGAATGCTTTTACGGGTGAAACAAATGCTGTGAAGAATCAACTTAGTCTAGCAGTGACTACCGTTCATAAAGCAGCGTTAGATTACAAAGCAAATGGAGGTTGTATTGTTGTTGCAGAAGAAAATTATGGTGAAGGTAGCAGTCGTGAACATGCAGCAATGGAACCTCGATTCTTAGGCATACGTGCAATTATAGCAAAGAGTTTTGCACGCATACATGAAACAAACTTGAAGAAACAAGGTGTATTGGCACTTACCTTTAAGAATCCTGCTGATTATGACAAGATTCAAGAAAGCGACCGCCTAAGCATTAACGTTTCAAAGATTCAACCTGACAATACATTGACCGTGACTTTGACCCATGCTGATGGTACTGCTGAAAATATTGAAGTGATTCACACGTATAACCACCAACAAATTGAATGGTTTAAGGCTGGAGCGGCGTTGAATATTTCAAGGAGTTAGATTAAAATAAACGAGGGACTAGGATAGAAGAAACGACAAAATGAATTTTTTTGCTTCTGTTTAGAGGTAATTTTCAAAACTTAGTTCTTTTTACATAAATAGATATTATGCAAACAATAACCATTCCCTATATTGTAGGCGACGGTGTAGGAGCAGAAATAACTCCAGCAATGCTTAAAGTTGTAAATGCCGCCGTTGAAAAATGTTATCAAGGTAAGAAAATCATTGATTGGAAAGAAGTTCTTGCTGGCGAAAAGGCATATAATGCCCTAGGTAGTTACCTTCCAGAAGAAACACTCGAAACATTCAAAAACTATAAAATCGGAATTAAGGGACCGCTTACAACTCCTGTCGGTGGAGGTATGCGCTCATTAAATGTTGCTCTTCGTCAAACTCTTGACCTATATGTATGTCAGCGCCCTGTGAGATGGTTTAAGGGAGTAGATTCCCCCATTAAGCATCC
>CALCUV010000177.1 GCA_937906765.1 uncultured Prevotella sp. | reverse complement strand
TTTTGACAAGACTATTGGGCGACTTACTTTTGTTGGTTTTGCAGAAGGTAAGTTGCGCATTGGTGTGCCTTCTCGTGAGGTGGCACAGGCGATAGACCAGAGTCAGCATGCCAAAACGATTGGGGCAGCACTGGCTGAATGCTTCGGGAGTGGGGTACGCATTACATATACTTTGGTGCAACCGCGCCCACAACAGACAATTCCTCCCGCAGAAGCCTCCCAACTCAACACCATTCAGCAACGCAAACTTCCCCCTCTTGATCCGCAACTCAACCGTCACTATACGTTTGAAAACTTTGTGAGTGGCGCAAGCAACAAACTCGCACTCTCCGTGGCGCGCTCCATTGCCGACAAGCCGCATGGCAATACGTTCAACCCGTTCTTCATATACGGTCCATCGGGAGTAGGGAAAACTCACTTGGCTAACGCTATCGGCGTAAACGTACTTGAACGCAATCCCGAAATGCGCGTACTTTTTGTGTCGGCTCACGTATTTAAGACACAATATACCGAATCGGTGGTGAAGAATAACTTTAACAACTTCATCAACTTCTATCAGTCCATCGACCTACTCATTATCGACGACGTACAAGAGGTTTCCACCGCCAAGACTCAGCAAGCCTTTTTCCACATTTTCAATCATCTCCAACAGAGTGGCAGACAAATCATCATGACTTGCGACCGCCCGCCCGTTAAACTCGAAGGGATGGAAGACCGAATGCTTACCCGTTTTAAATGGGGTATGGTTGCGGAAATGGAAATGCCTGATGCTACGCTCCGTCGCGATATTGTGAAGGCCAAACTCAAGCGTAATGGCATCCGCACGGGATTCTCGCAAGAGGTTATCTCTTACATTTCGGAGCATGTCGTTAGCAGTGTGCGCGAAATCGAAGGTGTGATTAATGCAATCATGGCTTATTCAATTGTTGATAGTCATGAAATTGACCTTGACTTGGTGAAGCGCATCGTAGCAAGAATGGTGAACCTCGAGAAGCGAGAGATTACGATGGATAACGTTCTCCAAACCATCACGGAGCAACTTGGCACTACGCAAAAGGAACTCTTCTCAAAGAGCAGGAAGCAGAGTCTCGTGAAGAGCAGACAACTGGCCATGTATCTGACGCACAAGTACACCAATATGGCATACGCCGAAATCGGTCGCCGATTTGGTGGACGCGACCACACTACCGTCATCCACGCTTGCACACAGATTTCCACCCGCATCAGTTCCGACGCTGATTATCGTCATCAAGTGGAGGAATTAGAGGGTATGTTGAAGAAATAAAACCGATAGCAAACAGAAACACTCAACCGAGGCGCACCGCATGTCTCAGTTGAGTGTTTTTTTATGAGTCTTATTTAAAATTTAATGGGACTTTGTTAGAATTTTATGAGACTTAGTCTTAATTTAGTAAGACTTATTTTGAAATCTATGTATCATATTTTAAAGTCCTACTAACTCTTGGCCAACGTAAAGCGGAATTCCAGTCCCGCATTGGGATGATTATCTACCGAGATGTTACCACGGTGGAAAAGCACGGCGTTGCGAACGATGGAAAGTCCGAGTCCCGTACCACCAATGTCCGCCCCGTCGCGAGTACGTCCTTCTTGTGCACGATAGAAGCGCTCAAAGAGTCGCGAGAGATGGCGCCTTTCAACCCCCTCTCCGTTGTCGTAATACGTAAAGGAGTAATGCGTGGCACTCTCTTCGTCAAGGGAAAGATAGATTTCCACTCCCTCAGGACCATAACGGAGCGAGTTTTCAATCAGATTGCGGAAGATGGCGTGGAGTAGGGAATAGTTGCCATGAATTAAGGCTTCGTCAGGAAGGGAACAGTGAAGCGTCGCCTTACGTTGCTCCATCTGCGTAGCGAGTTCCTCACACACTTCCGCAACAACGAGAGGAATGGAATTCTTTTCGCGTGGCATCATCTCAGGTGCCTCATCCACCTTCGTAATGAGCGAGATGTCGCGAATGATTGCCACCAAGCGTTGTGTCTGTAAGTGTGCGCGCTTTAAGAATCCCTGACGGCGCTCCTCGGAAAGGTGTGTGCCATTAAGCAATGTCTCCAAATAACCGCTAATACTGCTTACGGGCGTACGGAGTTCGTGAGTGATGTTGTTAGACATGTCACGCTTGTAAATCTTACGCTTCTCGCGCTCCTTAAGAACTGCCTTGTGGCTGTCTTCCAACTGTTTGTATTTCTCAAGTATCGTTCGGCTGATTTGTCCGAGTTCGTTATTCGGAAACTTTAGGTGCTGATAATCCACCAACCCTCGTTCTGCCGAATCAATAAAGCGACGGAGCATGGTGATTGACTTTCCGAAGTGGTCAGAAATGTAAATGAGTAACACCAGAACTATGGGGAACACCAATAGTACGAACCACAGGAACACGTTGTCGGCTTTCAGCAAGTTTTCTACCTCACTGTCATAGGGCAAAGCCACTCGCACAATGCAATCATCGTAAGCCTTGGCGAAGTAGAAGAAGGGTTGTTGCGTCGTGGTTGAGGTTCGTATAAAATGTCCTTCGTGTGACTGAATGGCCTCTGCCACTTCGGGGCGCGTCAAGTGGTTATCCATCTCTCCCAAACTCACTTCGCCGGAATCGTATTGCACTTCCCCGTTGAGACTCAACACAGTGATGCGCAATTCTTTGGGCAATGCCCCCAAAAGAGGCACTGCCACACTGTTATCTATATCCTTGTTCTTAATACATTCGAATCCCGAAATTAGGTCTGCATAACTGCGCAACCTGCTTTCTAACAGATTCATCTTATACTCCTCTTCGCGCTCACTTTGAAATACCACAAGGATTATGGCAAAGAGTGCAAAGAGCGCCGTGAAGTTCGTGAGGAGTTTGGTTTTGTAGGAGAGGCGCATGATGTATAGGTGAACGGTTAAAGGTTAAAGGTGAAGGGGGAACGATTAACGTTTAACGTTTAAAGTTGAACGGTGAAGGGGGGATGGTGAATGATTAACGGTGAAAGGTGAACGTTTAACGTTTAAAGGTGAAAGGGACGCTCTCGACTCCTTAAGACTTTAAAACCTCATGACCTTAAACGATTTTTACACAAAACAATATCCGTGTCCTTGTCGGTTAACAATGCGGCCCGCCATGTCGCCCAGTTTTTTGCGTACGTGAGCTATGTGAACGTCAACGGTTCGGTCGAGCACATAACTCTCACCTTGCCACACCTCTTCCAAAATCTGTTCGCGCGAGAACACTTTTCCTGGGTTGGCAGTCAGCATTCTGAGGATGCCAAACTCCTTTTTTGACAAGGGAATCTCTGCGGAACCTATGCGCACTACTTTGCGCTCCGCATCTAATTGGAGCAATTCTGCGGATGTCGGTCGCTCGGCGCTTTCTGTCACTTCCGCTCGGCGCAACACGGCTTTCACTCTTGCCATGACTTCTTGCAGGGAGAAGGGTTTGCTGATGTAATCATCTGCCCCTACGGAAAAACCATGGAGCAAGTCCTCCTCCGTGTCTTTTGCCGTAAGGAAAATGATGGGCACTTTTAGTCCCTGCTCCTCGCGAAGCACTTTTGCCAGCGCAAATCCCGACATGCCGCCCATCATTACGTCAAGCAACAAAAGCGAAGGGCAACGGTCCATCAACTGTAGCGCTTCCTCCGCCGAAGATGCGGTATCTACGTCATAACCCGCCGCTTCAAGATTACACTGCAAGATTTCGCGCAAATCGGGTTCGTCATCAACAACAAGAATTTTTATGGGCATAAAATGGGGAAAGGTTAAAGGTGAAGGGTGAACGATTAAAGGTGAACGTTGAACGATTAAAGGTGAAAGGTTAAAGGTTAACGGGGAAATGTGAAAGGGATTGGCTCATCATTTCCTGACAAGCGTCTGATTTCTTCTGCAAGTTTAACTATTTATTAAGACATACGCCGCAAAGAGTGGTTAAGAAATGGTTAATTTTGGGTAATAATCTTAAAGTTTATGCAGAACAATAACGTCATACTCCCTTGCTCTATCTAAAGAGATTATTCTGTATTTAAGTGGGTTCGTAATCATATCTCCTTCCCGCTACGCGGTAGTCACCGTATCTTAGGGGATACTGCGGGATTTCTAAAGAATGCATAGAATTAGTAATCATACCCCCTCCCCGCCAAAGGCGGTACTCCCCCTATCTTAAGGGGAG
>CALCUV010000176.1 GCA_937906765.1 uncultured Prevotella sp. | reverse complement strand
ATAGGAATCTCTGCACATTCGAAGGCAGAGAGCATTTGTTCTAATTCCCTTGACTGCAAGCTTTCTCTTGCCGCAGCGCTTAATCGTCCTGTAGTTTTGCATGGGGCAAAATGCTGGGGAAGAGTTGTCTCAACTGTTAAGAGCGTTTTAGAGAAGAGCGGCTCAATAGGTAAGAGGCAATCGATTCCCGCATTCTTGTTTCATGGGTTTTCTCGGAGCGACGGGCTTATACCGGAGATTATTGCGCTTAATGGTTTTATTTCCGTTTCATCGGCTATCTTAAACGACCATGCGATTAATTATCGAAAGATGGTTTCAGAGATTCCGTTGGATATACTTCTTATTGAAACTGATTACACCGGAGAAGGGGACTGTCCATCATTAGAGTCAATAGTATCGATGCTTGCAAAATTGCGTTCACTTTCCGTAACTGACCTTGAGCACATCTTAGATCAAAACGCCCACCGCTTCATCTCCTCCCTCCCCACCCCCTAACTCCCGCTTCCTTTCCCAATTTCCCTCACGCCATCACTATCTCACTCCCTCGCTAACTCCACTTTTCATCGCCATATCTCTCTATTTCCCGCACATTTCAAAAAATGAGAATTCTATGCGGAAAATTCTCATATTCTTTGCATCAGCTATTTCTCATCGCATTAAATCAAAAATTCCGCCGCAAAACCTCAACCCCACACCTAATTTCCGCTCTATCCCCTAACTCTCGCTTCTTTTCCCAACTTACCTCACTCCATCACTCCTCCACTCCATCACTCTCTTACTCCCTTGCCTATAACTTCAGACAGGATTAACAAGATTTACAAGATTATTATGCTAATAAAATCCTGTCAATCCTGTAAATCCTGTCAAAAAACGTTATCGCAATGAACATTCACGTGCGAGCGCGGGCGGGGCACTAGCTACTAACAACAAGATTTAGAGAATTATCATTTTAGCGAAGGCGGATTACCATTCCTGGGCTGAGCAGTTTAAGTTGAATATTTTGAATAACTGCAGGGGTGCCGCCATTTAGAAAATTGTGGACGCCGATTCTTAATTTGCGGCCAGAAAGGTCAATTCCTTTTTCGGACCATTTCCCGTTTGGAATCGTATGGATGAGTGTCCACGTCTCGCTGTCGCGTCGTTTCATGTAGAAGTTTATCGTCTTGTCTTCTTTTCGTTCAAGCCTTTGGCATTGATAAGGGACATCCGACCAGGCGGGGGATAAAAGGTCTCCTTTCTTGCCTTTAAGTCCTCTTGATGTCCCGGTAAAGATATATACAAGCGTGTTCTCAAATGCCCCATTTTCGTCCGAGACGAAAATTCCAGTTCTTCCTCCAGATGCCGTTACATCGATGTCAAAGACGAAAGGTCCGCGTACTAATTTTGTAAGTGCCGTTAAAACCCCGGTAGATTGAAAGTCGGAGTTATTTCCTTTAATTTCAAATTTTCCAGGGCCAATATGCTTCGCATGCGGGACACATGTAGTGCATAGAGTTGGGAAAGAACAGCGGAAACCTTCAAATGATGCGGGCAGATACGCAGCTATATCTTCATCGCTTGCAGGGATAAGTTGCGATGTCGGGACTGTCTTGAAAGCCCAGACATTTTCAAGCGCCCAGGAAAAGCGCAGGAACTTGCGCACATTTTTTGAATCGTAGCCGATGTAAAGATTGTGCTCTCCCGCTGTAAGCGATAATGTGACAGTGTGAATCCTTGAAGAACTTCCATAAGGAATTCGTACCGAGTCGTCGAGATAAAATGTAAAGCCGTCGGAGCCTTGAGTGTCGATTTTAAATGTGTAGTTGCCGTCTAACGGTACGATAAGTTTTCCATGCATAAACACCCACGCCTTTTGATGAGATGCTGAAGTAAAGAGCGTTCCGCTCTCTTGGTCTATTTCCGCTTTTTCGTAGGTGTGTGTTTCTATTGTAGGCTCAGTGGTGTAACTCATCTTGCGCCCCGTAGAGAATAGCTCTTATGCCTGTTCCGTTTCCAGGTATGAGTTGGTAAACATAAACCTTGCATGTTGGCGAAAAAGCATCATGCTCTTCGCCGTGCCCGACGAGTCTGATTTCGTACCATTTCCCTGTTTCTAAACCATGTATCGTGTGTGAGTGCGCTTCCGTGGATATTCCAGTTTGCGCCGTTGCCCATTCTTCTTCGCCTTCAACGCGATAGGTAATATCGTAACTTGTAATATTAGCTCCAT
>CALCUV010000175.1 GCA_937906765.1 uncultured Prevotella sp. | reverse complement strand
GTGTTGACGTGAAGGCATTGATTCGTGCGGTTGTGAAGCGTGGTATTTTCCAGCAAACAAGTGCAGGTGGGGGTAGTACGATTACCCAACAATTAGCTAAGCAGTTGTATTCAAATCGTGCGGAGAACACGATGGAGCGCCTTATGCAAAAGCCCATTGAATGGGTTATAGCAGTTGAATTGGAGCGTTGCTACACCAAGGAAGAAATCCTTACGCTTTATCTCAATTACTTTGATTTCCTGTATAATGCCGTAGGGATTAAGACGGCGGCACGTGTCTATTTTGACAAATTGCCTTCTGAATTGACCATTCTTGAAGCAGCAACGCTTATTGGTATGTGTAAGAACCCCTCGCTTTACAATCCTGTGCGCGACAATGAGCGTTGTCGTCAGCGTCGTAACGTAGTGTTGGGACAGATGGTGCGTTCGGGGTATATCACTCAAGCACAATGTGATGAGTTAAAGCAAGAACCTCTTACCTTGAAGTTTAAGCGCTCGGACCACAAAGAGGGTTTGGCAACTTATTTGCGCGAGCATTTGCGTACCAAAATGACTGCTCGTGAACCCAAACGTGAAAATTATAAGTCATGGCAGGAGAATGTGTTCTATCAAGACTCTGTGGCTTGGGCAAATGACCCACTTTATGGTTGGTGTAATAAGAACAAAAAGAAGAATGGCGAACCCTATGATATTTATGTTGATGGTTTGCGCATCTACACTACTATTGATTCACGTCTCCAAGCGTATGCGGAAGCGGCAATGAATGAACATGTGGGGCAATCGCTTCAGAAGGATTTTGAACATGGAAGAAACCATCCTAATTTCCCATATTCAAATTCACTTCCCAAAGCAAAGGCAGAGGAATTGCTTCAGCGTGCCATGCGTCAGAGTGAGCATTATCGCTTGATGAAGGAAGAAGGCGCTTCTGAAGAAGAGATTCAGAAGGTTTTCTCTACTCCCGTCTCAATGACCGTATTTACGCACCAAGGATTGAAGGATACGGTGTTGACTCCCATGGATTCAATTAAGTATTACAAGAAGTTCTTGCGCTCAGGTTTGGTTTCAATAGACCCCTCTAATGGTCATGTGAAGGCTTATGTGGGAGGGTTGAACTATACTTACTTCCAGTATGACATGGCATTCAATGGTCGTCGTCAGGTAGGTTCTACGATGAAACCCTTTGTGTATGCTATGGCAATGGAAGATGGTATGCATCCGCAAGATACTATTTGGAACCTTCAACGCACGTATAAAGATGGCACGAGAGAGTGGACACCTCGAAATGGTTCAAAGTCTCGCTATGGCGAACCCGTAACTTTGAAGTGGGGGTTGAGTCAAAGTAACAACTGGATTACGGCAGAGTTGATGTATCAATCTGACCCTGAGGGCGTACGCCTTGTTAAGTATTTGCGTGAGTATGGTGTGGTGAATAAAGAGATTACGCCCGCCATAGCACTCTGTCTTGGCACTGGCGACATTACCGTTGGCGAAATGGCAAGTGCTTACACGGCATTTGTAAATAAGGGTATTCGTTGTGCCCCCATCTTGGTGAGTCGCATTGAAGACGCAGAGGGAAATGTCATTGCCGAATTTGCGCCCCGTTTGAACGAGGTAATCAGCGAGGAAAGTAGTTATAAGATGTTAGATATGATGAAGGCGGTTATTGATGCCGGAACTGGTCAGCGCCTTCGTTATCGTTACGGATTCAAAGCTGATATTGCCGGAAAAACGGGTACGACAAACAGCAACTCCGATGGTTGGTTCGTTGGTTGTGTTCCTCGTCTTGTGACAGCATGTTGGGTAGGTGGTGAAGAGCGCGATATTCACTTCCTTTCTACAGCAATGGGGCAGGGCGCAGCTACGGCACTTCCCGTTTGGGCACTTTATATGAAGAAGGTGTATGAAGATGAGTCTTTGGGATATTCACAAGATGAAAAGTTCACCATTAAGGTCCCCAAATACGAGAGAATAGAGGATGAGGATTTCGACATAATTGAGGACTCTCAAACCCCATCTGAAGGTGAAATAATTGAGGACGTAGATTCCTATTTTGATTAGTGGCAATCATATAATAGAAATTGTGAATCCTATTCGTATTTCTCGAAAGACAATAATACGTATAGGATTCACAAAGAGAAACTTTATTTGATGCTACAATCAGGTTTTGGTAAGATTTTGATATTAAGATATTTGAATGTATGAAATATTTAGCATTGATTCCTGCAAGATATGCTTCAACGCGCTTCCCTGCGAAACCATTGGCAATTCTTGGAGAAAAACCCATAATTCAGCATGTTTATGAACGCGTAAGTTCTGTCTTTGAACACGCTTATGTCGTGACAGATGACGAGCGCATTGAAACGTGTGTTCTCGCCTTTGGAGGACGTTGTATCATGACTGGCACGCATCATAAGAGCGGCACCGATCGTTGTTATGAAGCGCTCGAAAAGTTAGGTGCAGACTATGACGTAGTCGTTAATGTGCAGGGAGATGAACCCTTTATCGCAACTTCACAACTGGAAACGATTAAGGCGTGCTTCGCAGATGCGCAAACGCAAATTGCAACGCTCGTAAAGCCTTTCCTTCCCGCTGATGGCATTGAGGCTTTGGAAAATCCAAATTCTCCAAAAGTGGTTTTAGACAATAATAACTATGCCATTTATTTTAGTCGCTCCGTGATTCCTTATCTCCGTGGTGTTGAAAAGTCGGAGTGGCTTGAGAAACACACGTTCTACAAGCACATCGGACTTTATGCTTATCGTAGCCAGGTGCTCAAGGAAATCACTTCCATGCCCTTGGGCGAATTGGAACAGGCAGAATCGCTCGAGCAATTACGTTGGCTTCAGGCGGGATTCCGCATAAAGGTGGGCACTACTGATGTAGAGACCATTGGAATTGATACTCCCGAAGATTTAGAACGCGCAAAAAACTTTTTAGCACAACAGGCTTAACTCATGATTCAAACACATAAAAAACTAGTCTCTCTCTTACTCCTCTTCTCCGCATGTTCGATAGGAATGGAGGCGCAGAAGGTAGTCATTGGCACCTATCGTTTTAAGAAAGATGGAGGGGAATACACCGGGGAAATGTCCAAGCGTAAACCTCACGGTAAGGGAATCACGAAATATACAAATGGCGATTCCTACGAAGGTGAATACGTGAAGGGCAAGCGTCAAGGTCAAGGTATTTACAGATACCAAAATGGCGAATATTACGAAGGAGGGTGGACGCAAAATTTGCAAAATGGTCTTGGAACTTATTACTACCTCAATAATAATAAGTACGTCGGACTTTGGTTTCGTAACATGAAGGAAGGGGATGGCACCATGTATTATTATAACGGTGACACCTACACAGGTAATTGGCACGAAGATGAACGTAGCGGAAAGGGCACTTACACCTTTTCTAATGGTGTTATCTATACTGGCGAGTGGAAAAACGACAAGAAACACGGTTTCGGCATTTACGATTGGGGAGACGGCACTCGTTATGAAGGTAATTGGAATAACGATGCGCGTTCTGGCAAAGGCACATATATCTATGCCGATGGAAGCAAGTTTATCGGTACATGGGTAGATGGTTTGATGCATGGTAAAGGCACGTATGTCTCTGCCAATGGTGATGTTTACGAAGGCGATTATGTGCGCGGTAAGCGCTCAGGTCAGGGAGTGACAAAATTTGCTACTGGCGACAAATATGTCGGAAATTACAGCGAAGGTCAACAACATGGTCAGGGGGTTTATACTTGGAAGAGCAAGGCCGTATATAAAGGCGAATGGAAGCATAATAAGTGTAATGGACATGGTTCCTATTGTTGGCCGAACGGCGATGAATATGTTGGGGATTGGAAAGACAATCTGATGCATGGTGAAGGTCGCATTACGTATGCTGATGGTGCCACCTTTCAAGGTTCTTTCGTAGAAGGTCGCAAGCATGGTGATGCCATTGAAGTTGATGCTTCGGGCACACGTCTTGAATGTGTTTACGTAGAAGGCGAACGCCACGGCGATTTCAAAGAATATGATGCCAACGGTAAACTCATTGCAACGGGCGTCTATAACATGGGCAAGCGTATGAATAAGTAACGGTTAACGTTGAACGTTGAAAGATGAACGTTGAACGTTAAACTATAAACGTTAATCGTTCCTCGTCCTCCCGTTCCCCTTTTCCCATTAACCTTTCCCCTTATAACCTCAAGCCCTCAAAACCTCACAACCTAACTTCAAAACCTCACAACCTTAAAACCTTATAACCTCAACACCTAACCTTATAACCTCAAAACCACATAACCTTAAATATTATGGCAACTAAAAAGAAACCTGCTGCAAAGAAGCAGCCGTTACTCAAACTCGTCAAGAACGACCCTTGGCTCGAACCCTTTAACGAGGCAATCCAGGGACGTTATGACCATGTGATGTACAAGTTAAACGAACTTACCGGCGGAAAGGGAAGTCTTTCGGATTTTGCCAGCGGTCACCTTTACTTTGGACTTCACCGCACAGCGCGCCAGTGGGTGCTCCGTGAATGGGCGCCCAATGCTACGAAGATTTACGTCATTGGTGAGTTTAACAATTGGCAAGAAGATGAAACCTATGCCATGAAGCGTATTGCTAAGACGGGTAATTGGGAAATCAAGCTTCCCGCAAAGGCAATGAAACATGGTGACCTCTATAAACTCAAGGTTTATTGGGAAGGTGGCTGCGGCGAACGTATTCCTGCGTGGGTGCGTCGTGTTGTTCAGGACGAAGAAACTAAGATTTTCTCTGCGCAGGTTTGGGCGCCTAAGGAAGAATATCAGTGGAAGAAGACGAAGTTCAAACCCCAGCGTGATCCGCTCCTCATTTACGAATGCCACATTGGTATGGGGCAGGATGCAGAGCGTGTAGGTACTTACGAAGAGTTCCGTCTCAATGTGCTTCCCCGTATCATCAAGGAAGGTTACAATTGCCTTCAGATTATGGCGATTCAGGAACATCCCTATTACGGTAGCTTCGGTTATCACGTAAGTTCATTCTTCGCAGCCAGCAGTCGTTTCGGTACGCCTGAAGAACTTAAGCAACTCATTGATGAAGCACATCAAAACGGTATTGCCGTAATCATGGACCTCGTACAGAGTCATGCCGTGAAGAATGAAGTAGAAGGTCTTGGCAACTTTGCTGGCGACCCCAACCAGTTCTTCTATCCTGGCGATCGTCGCGAACATCCCGCTTGGGACAGCCTCTGCTTTGACTATGGCAAGAACGAAGTTATCCACTTCCTCCTCTCTAACTGTAAATATTGGTTGGAAGAATTCCACTTCGACGGTTTCCGCTTCGACGGCGTAACCTCAATGCTCTACTATAGTCACGGACTTGGCGAAGCCTTCTGCGGTTATGGCGACTACTTCAACGGCAATCAGGACGGCAATGCTATTTGCTACCTCACACTTGCCAACATGCTCATCCACGAAGTCAATCCCAACGCCATCACTATTGCAGAAGAAGTAAGCGGTATGCCCGGGCTCGCAGCACCAGTGAAGGACGGTGGTTACGGTTTCGACTATCGCATGGCAATGAACGTACCTGACTACTGGATTAAGATTATTAAGGAAAAGAAGGACGAAGATTGGCATCCCTCAGGCATCTTCTGGGAACTCACTAACCGTCGTGCTGATGAAAAATGCATCTCTTACGCCGAAAGTCACGACCAAGCGCTCGTAGGTGATAAGACCCTCATCTTCCGCCTTGTTGACGCCGACATGTATTGGCACTTCAAGAAGGGCGATGAAAACTTCATGGCACACCGTGGCATTGCGCTCCACAAGATGATTCGCCTCGTTACTGCCTCTACCATCAACGGTGGTTACCTGAACTTTATGGGTAATGAGTTTGGTCATCCTGAGTGGATCGACTTCCCACGCGAGGGCAACGGATGGAGTCACAAGTATGCGCGCCGTCAGTGGAACTTGGTGGACAACAAGGAACTTTGCTACCACTATCTTGGCGACTTCGACCGCGACATGATTGCACTGCTCAAGAGTGGCAAATCGCTCCTCAAGCACAAGGTGCAGGAAATTTGGCACAACGATGGCGACCAAGTGCTTGCTTACTCACGTGGCGACCTCCTCTTTGTGTTCAACTTCTCTCCCGACCGCTCTTACGAAGGTTACGGTTTCATGGTGCCCGAAGGTTCTTACAACGTTGTCCTCAACACGGACAACCCTGCTTATGGCGGTAACGGTCTGTCTGACGACACTATCGAACACTTCACCAACTACGATCCCCTTCTCCAGAAGCAAGGCAAGGGTTGGTTGAAACTCTACCTCCCCGCACGCTCAGCCGTAGTGTTGCGTAAGAAGGCTGAGAAATAATTTTTATAACGCATACGAAGGGCGTGCTCATCAATTCCCATGACGAGCACGCCTTTTTTTAGCGAAAGGGTGATGATAATGGATTGGGTTCAACCAAACGTCATGCAAGTAACTCCTTTATTATAACCTAAAATTATAGTTTTTAACATCCCCCCTTGACTACCAAAAAACAATATATCAAATACGAAAAACAAAGTCTTTAATTCGGCGCCCTATTTAAGGAAGATTTGCTCGAATTAAAGACTTTGTTTTTGTAATCTTATCTTCTATGTTTTCTATGTGACAGAATAACAAAAGAACTATTGCTTCTATATAACAAAACCCTCAGCAAGCACGTTACAGCACTGTTTTGTTTGTATTT
>CALCUV010000174.1 GCA_937906765.1 uncultured Prevotella sp. | reverse complement strand
AAAGACCTTAAACCCGAAAACCGTACTGCCCCCCCCCGCAAGGCTCTTATAACCTAAAAACCTTACAACCTTATAACCTCACCTAAAAACCTTATAACCTTCCCCTACAACATTGTGCTGAACGAGTCAACAATACCTACCAAATGGTTATTCTCATCCGTCACGAGCACACAGTGAATCTTGTGTTGCTGGAAGAGTTTTTCGATGGCGTGAATCTTCGTTTCGGGAGTCACACATTTCGGATTTTTCGACATAATGTCCGCCACGGTAAGTTTGAAAAACTTATCCTGAGAATTTTGCATCGCACGGCGCACATCACCATCCGTAATAATTCCCTGAACTTTCTCATCCTCAACGGCTACGCACAAACCCAGACGACCGCCCGTCATGTGAATCACCGCCTCACTGAGCAACATCGTAGGCGGAACCACAGGAAGGTCCTCCGTACGCATTACGTTTTTCGCCTTTGTCAACAAGCGACGACCGAGCGAACCTCCTGGATGATACTGTGCAAAATCCTTAGCCTGGAATTTGCGTGCCACGATAAGCGCACAGGCTAAGGCATCGCCAAGCGCCAATGTTGCCGTTGTTGAACTCGTAGGAGCTAGATTCAACGGGCAAGCCTCACGCTCAACTGCGATATTCAGATGTACTGTGCTATACTGCGCAAGAAGCGATTGGGGATTACCGCTCATGCCGATTACAGGAATGCCACGGTCAATAAAGTAAGGAAGGAAGCGCAGTAATTCGTCGGTGTGACCTGAATTAGAAATGGCCAACACAACGTCCTCTTGCTGAATCATTCCTAAGTCTCCGTGAAATGCATCAAGAGGATTTACGAAGAAACTTGGGGTGCCTACAGAAGCAAGTGTTGCTGCAATCTTCGCACCAATATGTCCGCTCTTCCCTACGCCAGTCACGACCAATTTACCCTTACTTGCGAGGATTAATTCTACTGCCTTGTCGAAATTTTCGTCTAACAAGGGAATCAACCCAAGAATGGCGTCCGACTCATCGCGAAGGCATTTGATTGCGGTTTCAATATGTAAACTCATAGTGAGGTTCTGAGGTTAAGAGGTTCTGAGGTTAAGAAGTTCTGAGGTTCTGAGGTTTTTGAAGACAGAAGAACAAAAGAACAAAATATTATAATTTTTGAACCTATGTTCTTATGTCAAGAAAAATCTTGAGGTTCTGAGGTTCTGAGGTTAAGAAGTCCATCCGGATGGTAGTTGTACTCTGTTCTCTGTACTCTGTACTCTGTCAGTTGTACTCTGTTAGTTGTATCTTGTCCTGCAATGCGACCTTAAACCTTTTTCTATTTATGCCAACAACTCCTGAATGAGTCCGTCGAGTTCATCCAAGTAAAGCATGTTGGGTCCATCGCTCAGCGCCTGCTCAGGATTGGGATGGGTTTCAAAGAAATAACCATTTGCTCCAAACGCCTTTGCCGCCTTTGCCATGGCGGGAACAAACTCGCGATTGCCCCCCGTCTTACCTCCCGCCGCTCCAGGACGCTGAACGGAGTGCGTGCAGTCCATAATCACGCGGTCGGTATAATTTTTCATTAAGGGGATATTGCGGAAGTCCACCACAAGATTGTTGTAACCATAAATATTTCCGCGCTCCGTGAGCCACACTTCCTTGGCGCCCGCCTCACGACACTTCTCAACGGGATACTGCATATCTTCGCCCGAAAGGAATTGGGCCTTCTTGATGTTCACCGTCTTACCCGTCTGCGCGGAAGCCACGAGCAAATCCGTCTGTCGGCAAAGGAAGGCTGGAATCTGCAACACGTCAACCGTGATCCTCGTGGCGCCGGCATCAATAGCATTTTCCAGCAATTCCTTGACAGCAGAGGCAGGTCGGTCAACCACCTCTCCCGCGGCCTGTGCCTGATAACTTTCGTGCACGTCCGTCAAAAGGGGAAGTCCATACTTCGCCCTCACATCCGCCAACATCTGTAAGCCTTGTTCCAAACCAGGACCGCGGAAAGAATGGATAGATGTGCGATTCGCCTTGTCAAAAGAGGCTTTGAAATAGACTTCAGCGCCTGTCTGTTCCTTAATCTGCGCTAACTTTGCAGCAACAACGTCGAGGAGTTCTGCCGACTCAATCACGCAGGGACCAGCTATAAATAAAGGTTTCATACCATTAAACTTTTTCGTTAACGTGGCAAAGTTAATAAAAATTAATGGTATATGAATAGTTTTCAAAAAAGTAAAATCAACGGCGCATATATAATATAGCGAATTTACGCCTTGAATAGTCCTGTCTGACAGCCGACAGATTCGCATTCCTATTTAAAAATAGAAGTTCTGAGGTTGAGAAGTTCTGAGGTTCTGAGGTTTTTGAAGACAGAAGAACAAAAGAACAAAATAT
>CALCUV010000173.1 GCA_937906765.1 uncultured Prevotella sp. | reverse complement strand
TAGAGTGCGCGTCTGGGGGGCGTGAGGTCGCTGGTTCGATTCCAGTCACCCCGACTGAATTGTGAAGCATTGATAGTCGAAAGATTGTCAATGCTTTTTCTTTGTGTCCGTTTCTGTGTCCCAACCCTTTTGGGGAGTTGCTTGGGAGGGAAATGCGCGTGAGACTGTTGCGCCTGTTGTAAAGGATTTCTTTAAACGCAACGATTCGTTCGCATTTTGCAACGAGGAATAGGGATTGTATGTCCTCGGTTTTTTACGTTACTAAACACAAAGTCCGTTTTTAGAAGAATTAAGTACCCAAATACGGCGCACAAAGTGCCACTAAATTTCAATTTTGTCTCACTTTGTGAGGGGGGCGTGAGAATAAAGAAGCAATAGGTCTTATTTGTTTTTAGCGATAGGGCATAGTCTTCCGCCTTCAAGTTATAACATACAAAATCAGCGAGTCATCCGCAGTGGAGACTCGCTGATTTTTGTTGGGGTACCCGGACTCGAACCAGGAAAGACAGGACCAGAATCTGTAGTGTTGCCAATTACACCATACCCCAAACGTTATGTGTGAAACAAGATGCCCTCTTGTTTCGACTGCAAAAGTACAAACTTTTTTTATATTGACAAACTCGGGGACGTAATTTTTTAATCGTTGCCTGCGAAAGATGGTATCACAAAAAATAGGAGATGCACCAAAATGATTCTGATGCACCTCCTTGGTTGAATTTCTGATCCTTGGTTTTTGTTGTTCTTAACCAGGGTAGAAGTCTGTGATTACTTTACAACAACCTTAGTTCCATTTACGATGTAAATACCGGGTTGTGTTGCATTGTCTGTGCGACGACCGCTAAGGTCGTAAGTAGTAGCGCCCTTTTCGTCAAGATTTGCACCAATAATAGCAGTGGGAACTTCTACACCGCTTTCCTGGAATTCCCAAGTACAAGCGCCCCAGAAATCTTTGAGCAAGATGTACTGCCAAGAGTTGGGGTTGGTGTACCAACTGGAAGTGCCGCTGTCGTTGATGATACAGATTCCTGTCTTACCGTCAAGTGTGCGTTCTTCAAGGGTCCAAAGATATTCCTGACCGAGTTTTACGGCTGTTTCTCCGCTATATGCAGTGGGGTAAGCCGCAGTTTCTGTTGCCTTGTTGTAGATAACAATCTTTCCATTGTTCTTCTTTTCAATGCGCCAGAGGAAGCGGTCTGCTTTAGACTTATCTGCGGGAACTACCAACTTAGATGAAACATTGGCTGCGGCATACTTGCCGAACCATACGTTGCGGAGGTAGTAGTAAGTGTCTTCCTTGAGGCTTTGAGCAATACTTGTGCGCTCCATAGCCTGGAACTGTTGGTAGATAGCGAGGTATGCCAAGTACTGTGCTTCGCTTACGGCGCCTGCTTCGAGAGTTGTCTTCGCGGGAGTAATGAGCTGTGACTGGAGGAAGTCAAGTGCTTCTTCCGTGTACTGGTTCATTTCACCGGGCTTCGCCTTGATGGTGAGAATTTCGCACTTCTTCACGAGACCTTCCAACTGAGCAGTGAAATCAACTACCTCGACAATCGTCCAAGTACCATTATAGCAGAGCGCAGCTTCGTCCTTAGCGTAAACATCACCCGAACATTCAGCGCTGAGGCGCTTTACCTTGCCTGTCATTGCGGCATTGTAACCGTCAACTGAAGAAATCGTAACGACACCAGGGATATACTTGAAATCCTGAGTAGCAATCGTAGCCTTATCAATACGAACGGCAGTGCCTTCTCCTTCTGCAACCGTGATTGCAGTATTATAATTGCCCATCGTGAGTTTGTTACCGCTGTAAAGGTTAGTCATGGTGAAACCACCTTCGGTAGCTGTGAACTGCCATAACTCTTCGGGTTCTGTCTGAGGCGTATAGTGGAAGCGCACTTTGCCATCCTTTTCATACATAGTAGAACCAATGTATTGGCGCTTGTAGTATGTTGACGCCGAAACGACTTGGTAAGTCTTGCCTTCCTGAGGCATTACTACGGGAGCCGCTTTGTATGCGTCGAGAGCTGCTTGGAGTGCTTCGAGTTTCTCAGGTGCTGCATCGAGAGCGTCACTTGTTGCTACGTTATAGGCATCTTGAAGCGCATCAAAGAGGTCGGCAGCGGGATAACCTACTGCACCGCGCACGCTATTCTTTAACACGTCAGCCGCTTCGCGAACGAGTTGTTCTTCTGCGCTATATTCTGCGGGTTCAATGAAGTGCTTGCCGTACTTATAGTCAAGTGCGTCGAGGATTTCGTCATGTGTTTGCATGCGACGGTAGAAGCCTACCCAGTCTTTCTTAGCTGTGGGCAACCAACCGATTTCTGCAAGGGCGAACATACGGGGAAGGAGTTGGTATTCTACTTCATCGATGTCGTTAGTGGTTTCTGTCCACATGTTACCCTGAACACCGAGCGCAAATTCCTCACGTCCTGAAAGGTTGCTGAGGGGGTCGAATGTGTAAATCTCATCGAGGGGATTAACATGGTTGTTTTCGTCGCTCCAACCGCCATTGTAGAGTTCGTCAACGAAACGGTCTTTCACATAAGCCTGAAGGAAGTCGAGGTAGAGCACTTGGTAAGGCACGATAATGGATTTCATGCCGCGGTCAGCTGCTTGTCCGCTGAAGCCAATGCCGTTCCATGCCATCACTACGGGCTTAATTTTGTTGTCGTCGTTCCAGTGTGCCAAAAGTTCGTCCCAAACGACGATGTCGCGGTTATACTTTTCCTTAACATACGTACCGAGTTCTTCTACCAACCAACTCTGCAATTGATGTACGCCATCAAGGCCGAGTTCTTCTACACGCTTCAAGCAAAGTTCGTTTTGTGCCCATTGTTCTGTGGGACATTCGTCACCACCGAAGTGGATGTATTGGTGGGGGAATACTTCTGCCAAGTTGTCCATGATACACTTGAGGAAGTCAATCACCTTGTCGTCACCAATGTTCAAGACGTCGTGAGAAATACCACTATTGATGCGCACTTCATAACTCTTTGTGGGGTCGCAACTAAACTCGGGATACGCCGTAACTGCCGCAACCATGTGACCGGGAAGGTCAACTTCGGGCATAATTTCAATGTTACGCGCAAGAGCATAAGCAACAACTTCCTTCAAGTCTTCCTTAGAATACCACATTCCGCGACCGTATTCTGTGTCGTCGAAGAACTGTTGGCCGTCACCCGGATTGCTGAACGAACCTGAGCGAATGGCGCCCACTTCTGTGAGTTTGGGGTATTCGGGAATTTCAATACGCCATCCTTGGTCGTCAGTCAAGTGCCAGTGGAAGCGGTTCATTTTGTAAAGAGCCATGATGTCGAGCACCTTCTTCACTTCTTCCTTGTTAAAGAAGTGGCGGGCGATGTCGAGCATGTAACCGCGGTGACCGAGGTGGGGTTTGTCGGTGATGGCTACGTAGGGAAGTGTCCAATCTGCGCCACTCTTCACTTCGGAAAGGAAGAATTCGCGGGGCATCAACTGCTTCAATGTCTGCAAACCGTAGAACCAACCTGAGAATTCGGAAGCCTTGATTTCCACACCGGCATCTGTGATGTTGAGGGTGTAGCCTTCCTTGGGTTGTGTGGCATCTGTGCCAAACCAAATTTCACCCTGACCAGCAGTTTCGCCGGCTTCCTTGACTACTAACTCAATGCCTGATGCCTTCTTGAGTTGTGCGGCAAACGCTTCGGCATGCTCCTTCATCTGTTCGCCAGTGTAAGCGATGGCTGTAAGAGTGTTGACCTCGAAACGTGCTTCTTCGTTCGTGATTGTCAATGATGCGGGATAGGGGATGATAGAAATCTTGCCGAGTTCTTCAAACGCCTTCACCTCAACGAATTTTACGGGGTTGTTTTGGTCATTTGAACTATTCCAAAGACCAACCCCGCGATTTTCAGCGGGACCTCCCCAAAGGTTAAACGAAACGCCGGAGTTGCCCTTGGGATGGATTTCAAACGCTCCGCTATAGGCGCTATAGGGAGTTTCGGTGATGGTAAATTGAGATACCTTGCCCGCAGTTGAAGTCGCAGCATGTACCTTTTGGTTGAGACTAGCAGAACCTACATAGAGGGTGTATCCCTTCTTGTTCGTAAACTGGTAACCGTCAGTTTCGTTACCCGTAATCTTCCACTGCTGAGCGTCGTTCGCAACAGGGGCAGATGTGGTAATTTCTGCACCACTTGACGCCGCAGTTAAGGCATTGCCACCATTCATAAACTGAATGAGATACCACTTTGTGGTTTCGTCGTCGCTGATTGTGGGGAAACCTTGTGCCAAAAGGCTCATGCATCCGCAGAACAGACACGACAGCATCATCGCTATTTTTTTCATAGGATTAGTGTGAGTTAGAAATGAATATTATCCTTGCAAAGATACGTTTTTTTGATAAATGAGTTGAAACGAATCCGCAAATTTCGCCGTCAAGACTGTCAGAATAGGCATTGTGTGCCGATTCCTTAAAAATCTTAGAATCAAGGGCAAAATTAAGTCTCAAAGAATTCAAATTGTTTGAGACTTAATTTAAATTCTTTGAGACTTCGTTTTTCGTATTTGAGATGCCGTTTTACGTAGGTCAAATTCGTTTGAAGTTATGATTAACTACATGCGAAAGGAGCGCCTGCAAAACGTCATAGGTCGTTAGTTTACTTCACGATAAACTTCTTTCCGTTGGCAATATAGATACCCTTGGGGAGCGATGTGGGATTTGCTGTGTTGCCTACTACAACGCCGTGGATGTTATAGATAGACGCATCGCCCGTTGCTTCACTCTGGGGCACGCTGGGGAGTTGTTCGATGCCCGTAGTGGCTTCCTCAACGTAAGAGAAGCGGAGCTTGTAAGTGTAAGTGCCACTTGCAGGAAGCACGTACTTACTCAAAACGCCGGCACCGCAAGAACCGTTGCCCACACCGAGTTGTGCTACGTCGAAGTTTACGAAAATATCATCGGAAGCATCCATTTGCCATTGGTGGAGGTAGTTGTGCATGTAAGCATCTGTGTAGTTGTCGATGGTCATATTCACCTGGCCTTCAGTTTCTACCTTAATACCGTCGCCATTAGCGCCATAGAATGTTACCCAACGCACATCCTGACGGTCGCCACTGGTTTGCGGACGCACATAATCCACGTGGTAGTCCTTAACGGGCAGACTGTAAAT
>CALCUV010000172.1 GCA_937906765.1 uncultured Prevotella sp. | reverse complement strand
CTGCCCTTGGACACGACTCTGTCCGCTATTGGATGCACAACAATATGATTACCATTGCGGGTAAGAAGATGGGAAAATCCTACAACAACTTCATCACTCTCGATGAATTCTTCACAGGTAACCATCCCTTGCTCGAACAAGCCTATACGCCGATGACGATTCGCTTCTTCATCCTCCAGGCTCACTATCGTTCAACCGTAGATTTCTCTAACGAAGCACTCCAAGCCGCTAAGAAGGGACTCGACCGCCTTCTCCAAGCGATTAAGGAACTTGACCGCATCGAGGGAAGTAAGGATGGCGCCGTTAAGATGGACTTTGTCAACGAACTTCAAGAGAAATGTTACGCTGCGCTTAATGACGACCTCAATTCTCCTATCTTAATCAGCCATCTCTTTGACGCATGTCGCACGATTAATCAGATTGTTGACAAGAAGCAAACCATTGCGACCGACGCATTAGACGCACTCCGCACGCTCTTCCACACCTTTGCATTTGATATTCTTGGCCTCACTTCTGAAGCAGATGGAAACGCCGAACGTGAAGAAGCATTTGGAAAAGCAATTGACTTGCTCCTCGAAATCCGTGCTACGGCGAAGGCTAATAAGGACTGGGCAACTTCAGATAAAGTAAGAAACGAACTTGCTGCACTTGGATTTGAAGTTAAGGATACAAAAGACGGCGCAACTTGGCGTTTGAATAAATAAAAAGAGGTTTTGAGGTTATGAGGTTTGAGATGACGAGGCCATGCGGTCAGTTATCCGAAACCTCATAACCTTAATCCTTATAACCTAACCCCTTATAACCTCAAAACCTCAAAACCTTAAAACCTAACCACCTCAAAACCTCACCCCTAAAAACCTAATAACCTCAAAACCTTAAAACCTCAAGACCTCATATCCTCATAATGAACAACTTTCCTCCCGTAACAAAATGGTTACTTATCAGTAACGTCATCATATTTGCCTTGCAGGAATTGGCAAAAAGCAATGGGATTGATTTAGTTGCCACCTTTGGGCTCCACTTCTTCCTTGCCGATAATTTCCAGATTCACCAACTCTTCACTTACATGTTCTTACATGCGAATCTTTCGCACTTGTTCTTCAACATGTTTGCCCTGTGGATGTTTGGTCGCCTCATTGAGTCAACTCTTGGGGTGAAACATTTCCTTATCTATTACCTTATCTGCGGTATTGGAGCAGGATTTTGCCAAGAGATTTTTCAATATGGCGAATACTGTGTTGAAGGACTTGCTAACTTTGAAAGAGTGCGCACTCCTGACGGAATTTATCCCATGGGAGAGTTCTTGAATTATTGGCGTACGGTAGGTGCTTCGGGGGCTGTCTATGGCATTCTCTTGGCATTCGGATTCATCTATCCCAATCAGCGAATCATGTTGCTCATACCCCCTATTCCGATGAAGGCAAAGTATTTCGTCATCGGTTATGCGGCACTTGAACTCTACTCTTCGTTCTCCGTCAACGACAATGTGGCACACTTTGCCCACCTTGGCGGTATGCTTTTCGGCTTTATCTTACTCCTTCGTTGGACACGCTTACACAATCCCAACTCTTGGTGGGAGCGCCTGAAGAAACACTTTTCTTCGCCCAAGAAGTCGCCTTACAACAAGAACCCTAAGATGACCGTGAACCCCGGAGGCACTTACGAGCAGATGCAACAACCACAGAAGCCCACGCCCTCGGCAGATTTGGAAGAAAAGCGCCGACGCATTGACGAACTTTTGGATAAGATTAAGAAATCGGGTTATGAAAGTCTCACCACAGAGGAAAAGAACTTCCTCTTTGACGCTTCTACGCGCAAGTAAGTGGCGAAGACGCTGGCGGAAGTCTTTTTGATGAAAGTACAGAAGCACTGAAGGGAGGCGGCAGAAAGGCAGAGGCAGATTTAAGTTTCACTTTCACACACGCAACTTTACCTTCCTACCGCCACTTTCTGAGTCCCTGAAAATTAAGTCTATTTTAAGCGTTCGTAAGTCTCAAACAATTTTTCTTAAGTCTCAAATAGTTTTCCTTAAGTTACTTATAATCCCAACAGTATTTAAGTTTCTTAATCGCAACTGATTTTCAATGAGATAAATAAGGGTTTGAAATCTTTTCAAGTCCTTCTGTTTGAAAACCACATCGCTTCCGTGAGAGAAAGGAAGTAACACCGACACACAGAAACTACACCCATGACCAAGAAAACGGAAAAGAAACCCGCGAAACCCAAGGTTGCGCCCAAGAAACCCACTACGAAGGGGAAGAAGCGCTCACGCCTTTACACATTTGTTGCCAACACAATCACTGGATTCTCGTTGGCAACCGTTTTGTTGTTGCTCATCGCTGTGTTAAGCACATACATTTCTCCCGAACACTTTCGCTTGCTCAGCCTCATGGGACTTGCCTTCCCCGTCTTCTTAGTAGGCACGCTCCTCATGTTGCTCATCAGTCTGCTTGTCTGTTGGCGTCGCGCGTGGATTCCGCTCGTGGGCCTCTTGCTCTGTTATGAAGCCATCGATAGTTATTTCCCCATCAACTTTCCCTCTCCCGCGCCCAAGGATTGCTTAAAGGTCATCACTTTTAACACATCGGGTTTTGGCCTCTGGACAGATAGCATCAAGGATAAGAACAACAAAAAGGGCGACAACCGACTCATTCTGGAAATTGTCAAGGAGCGACCCGACATTGTGGGATATCAGGAGGGCTTTGGCGGAAACCCGTATGACAAACACGTACGCCCCATTCTGAAACGTAATAACTATCACACATCATCCGTAAACATTGGAGGGCTTCACTTAGGTTGTTTCTCGAAATACCCTATTGTGGACAAGGAAATCCTTTGCAAAATGGGCGCAAACGGAGCGGCGGTCTTCAAAATCAAACTCGCGGCCAACGACACGCTTTTCTTCGTTGTCACTCACTTAAAGTCGATGCAACTCTCCTCGGGCGACCGTGCCCTTTTCCAAGACAATGTGGACCAACTGCGTGATGAAGACACCGACGACACTTACGACGTTGAAGGACTCTCACACGTGGCTCGCAAAATCGCTCGTGCCTCCGCGCCTCGCGCACTCCAGGCCGACACTATCGCACAATTTATTACCGACAACCCTCACCGCAACATCATAGTCTGTGGCGACTTTAACGACACCCCCCTGTCGTAC
>CALCUV010000171.1 GCA_937906765.1 uncultured Prevotella sp. | reverse complement strand
CTTGCTTGCCGCTTGCTTGCCGCTTACTTGCCCCTTTACTTGCCCCTTTGCTTGCCCCTTCTTTATGTAAGGACATTGCTGTGGGGATTACACCGCAAGAACATAGCGGAAGGGGAATTCCTAAGAGCGCGGCATTAAACACACTGCGAAATGAAGCGCCACCCAGGAAGCGGCGGTAGAGCGTTGGGGGAACGAAAGCATGCATCAATCCTGCGAGGAAGAATCCCAAAAGCAAGTAGGGCGCCATGCCGGTGATGAGGTTCAATATTTCTTGCATTTATAAAGAGGTTTAAAGGTTTCGGGAAGCAACTTATATCGCCAACTTCCTTGATAAAAACTATTAATGATAATCATCTGCAAAGTTCGCAATTTTCCTGTGAATAGACTGTCGTTGAGGGTTGAAATCTGTAAACAGGGGGTGGAGCAGAAGTCGGAAGGCTTTTAAAATAAGAAGGGAGTACTCTTGTGAAGTACTCCCTTCCTGTTAGCTATTTCCTGAATTTCCGTCCAAATGATTAGAACACCACCTTCTTACCATTCACAATATACACGCCTTTCGTACCCTTTTCGACCTGACGACCCGAGAGGTCGTAAATCTTAGCATTTTGGTCAAGAGTGGGTGCTTCCGTGATGCCCGTAGGGTCATCATTCTGGGGAGTAGAATATTTACCCTTGGTAATCGCTTCGATTGTCAGCGGTGTGTAAACCATGCAGTAACCCTTAGCTTGGTCATCGCCGAAGCAGGGAGCTTCTTCAAAGAAGAAAGCAATCTTACCGTCGTCCTGCAAAGTCATTGAGCTGTAAGCACTTTGCTGTGTGCTCACCTGCAAACCCTCTGTCCAATTCTCAGCAATAGAAGCAGAAGTGTAATTTGTAGCAACCTTCACTTCTTTATACCAAATCGTAACGTCTCGGCGGGCATAAGGTCCGCTACCGCCCTTAGGTTGTGATTGCAACAAGAGTTTCACGGCCTTGCCATTCTCATTTACAGCGTCGATAAGGTAAGGTTCGCCGTTACAAGTGTTGCTTCCGCCGTTTCCGCAACCGTTAACATTGCTGTCCCAAGTGCCCTTGTTGGTGCTCTTATTGGAATACGTGAACACATTAAACTGACGACCACCGCCACGACGGATACTCAAGAGAATCTGTCCTCTGGGAAGAATTTCAACCTTGGGTTCGTCTTGATTTGCAATAGGATCTTGACTGCCACCAAGGATATGCCACGTAAGTCCAAAGTCATCGGTGTAGATAACATAGTTTCCTGTGCCCGACGCTTTCTTTAATAACAAGGCACCATAGATACGTGGTTTGCCCGTTCCGTTATAGTTTTCGTCAACTGCCAAACGTCCGCTACCGAAGAAGGCAGTGTAACCATTCTGTATCGTAGCATCATCACCGAGGAACAAAGTTTCAGAAATGTCTTGCTTTGTCCAGGTCACACCATTGTCTTCACTGAAAATGCGTACGGCTCTGTTGTGTGCCGTTGCACTACCATTTCCGAACATAACGTCACCCGCTGCAGCCATAACGAGCACCTTTTCGCCCACAACGGCAATTGCAGCGTCGCCATAAGCACAGTCGTCTGTGCCACGCACTCGTGAACCCGCTGCAATCGTTTGCTTTTCGCTCCATGTCTTACCGTTATCATCGCTTGTGCGAATCACGAGGTCGATACCGGGATTGGCTGTGCCGTAATTGTAACGACCGATGTCGTCTAAGCTATAACGGTAGTCACTCACTGCGATAAGGCGACCCGTAGAAGTTTTTCCAATAGCGGGAATACGGTAAGAGAAAGGATCGTTATCCGAGAAGATCATCACGTCTTCTGTTGTCGTGAACTTCGCAACAAGGGGATTTTCCTCTGTGATGCGTTCCTGGAGCGCTTGTGTCAGTTCAAAACTTGTGCCCAAGTTTTCTTCGCCCACGAAATACCCTTGGAATTCAAATCCGCGGTAAGCGCGTGTGAAGTCGATGGTAGTTGTTTGTGTGCCGTCGAAACTAAAGAACGTAAGACCCTCACCCTTCTGCAACTTAGTGGTGATAGCGCCATTGGCATTCGTTGCTCTGACGCTACCGAGATACGTGTTCGGATTGTTTTCCTGTAACCCTTCAATAACTGTTGTTACAGGCAATCCTTTGTCATACGCCTCAACGATGTCGGCAATCTTCTGAAGTTCTTCAGCAGGAAGGACTCCCACAAGCGTTACTTTATGATTGCTACCCGCATCGTCAAGATTGTTCCAACCGCCTGTCCAAGTAATGAGACCTGTGCCATGGTTAGTGCTGTGGTTTACGACACCCGCGTTGTCCGTAGAGAACATGATGGGGTATTCTTCGGAATTGCTTTGCTTGAAAGTCAAGGTCTTTCCGGCGGGAGTGGTAACGAAGGGAATGTTTGCGTTATTCGCACTCTGCACACCCATAAACTGTTGCTTGCCGATGTTGTAGAGGTAGTAATTTCCGTTAAACGATTTGTAAACTGTCCATTGGAAATTCGCATTATCTGCCGAAGGGGTGACGCTTGTTCTTGCTGTAGAAATCACATTACTATTATCCGCCGTTGCACCCATCCATCCGCGAGAACTTACGAAAGTGTAAAGTCCGCCTTTGATAAACTCTTCGGGACTGCTAACTACACAATTTTCGGGCACCTTAGTGTAATCAATCATGGAGATTTCTTCAGCGCTGAGCGCTCCATTGAAGAAATGTACGGAGTGAATCTTACCGCCAAATTTGTCGTGTGCAGTGGTGTTGTTGACTATACCGCCACCCACATAAAGTTTTGCATTTTCATTTGTTGCGAAATTGCTGAACGATTGTAATTCATATTCCACAACGGGGTAAGTAGCAGTGCTCTTCAAAGCGCCATCTACGTAAATAGAAAACTGCTTGTTGGTCTTGTCAATCACATAGACCACCTTGTAATTGGTATTTCCTGAAAAGGTGAAGTCTCTGTAAGTGAACTTATCTCCACTTGCCGATGAGGGAATGTATGCGGGGTTACTACCGTTAAGGCCAAAGGCGACGTAGGGAGAATTATTTTTAGTTGCTCCAGTAACCCCCTTTGTAGGGTCTGCCGCACAAACCAAAGCGTAACGCGTATTAGCGCTCATCGTTTGGGGCATGGTGACGTCAATAGCAATGGTAATGTTTTCCTTTGCAAATACTTGTGATGCTACTGACGCACTTGCGGCATAGGGATAACCTTGAAATTCTGTGCCACCGAGAAAGGCAAACGCTGATGGTGCAAGGTCGGGCACCACTTCGATAAATGCGTATTGGCAACCGCCGTCTGTCGTGTTCGTTCCGTCACCCCAATTGTAGAGTTGGAAACTTTGTCCGCTGTTAGTCTGATTGAATTGCACGTTACCGCAAGTTACGATGACCTGTCCGATAGTAGAAGCAGGCTTGAGTGTCCAACCCTTGGTAGGTACATTCTTCGAACATTTCAACGCAGTGTTATTGTTGCTTGCGGGTGAGATATACGTGCCATCTGCAAGGTTAACGATGTCGTAAGAACCGTCTGCGCGACTCACGAATTGCCAAATAGATGCCTTTGTTGTAGGGTTTTGTTCACCAATAATTGCTTGATTCGCACCTTTCCCAGTAGGATAGCGATTGTCGCGCCCAGGAGTGTACATTCTGTAATAACTACCGCTCACAGGCTTATTCATGTTGCTCGCAGTAAGGTTAGCCTTGAAGGTTGTCCAAACTTCTTTGAGTGCTGCAAGTTGTGCCGCGCGCTCTTCAGCAGTCATGTCTGCATTATAGGTAGATTCAATTTCTGCTACCTTTGCATCAAGGGCTTCTGCTGCACTTTCATTCCAAAGCCCGATAGTTGTGCCAATATACGCACCTCTCTCGCGCTTGATGTTGCTAATTTCCGCCGCAATGCTTTCCGTAGTTTCATCCAAGCATTGGTTAGGTGAGTAAATCAATCCTTCTACGGCATTGACACCCTCCTTATCTGTGAAGACACAAGTGAACATCCATTTCTTCAAACGGTAACCCTTGTTGAAGTAGGGGAGTTTGAGGAACACCTTGTTCCAACCTTGTTTCAACGTCACCTGAATGGGTGCGCGGCCGGGGAAGTTTTCGTTTTTCAACATCACTTCCTTGTTGTTGACACTTACGCCCGTGTTGTCCCATTTGGGAGCCGCAATTTCTTCACCGTTAATCCAAATCTTCGAACCAAAATGGTCCCACTTTCCTGTGGGAGCTGCGCCGTCTTGTTCCGAACGGCTGTAGTTTTGGAACTCAATCTGTGCACCAACGGTCTGTTCTACGGGAGAATAAACGTAAGTCCAGGCATACGCCGTGTGGTCATACTGAGGATTGCTATAATAAGCATTGATAATGGAAGTGCCCCAAGTGTGCGCAAGATAGATACCCGCGCCCGTAGCCATACCTGTGTAGTAAGTTTTTCCGTCATGGGTGTAAACCTCAGGGAGAAGGTCAGTTGAAGCAGTGGTTCCCGCAGTTTCAGGACCAAAAGCCGCAGTTTCAGAACCACCATTGGGGAAGGCGTCCGTAATGCGCCAGCGCACATTTGTCTGCTTTACGTAGGGGATAGGTTCACCCTTCAAGGAGTTTGCCTTATGGAAAAGGAAACGTGTTTCCCAGCTCTTAAATTCTTCGTATTCGTCGCCCGCATTAGGGAGCATCACGCCGCCACCATACGGATTTTTCTTATAGTCAGCGGGAGTGTTGGTCGCGTTATCAATATACTGCTTACCACCTCCCATCCAAGCGCGCTCGGCTGTAGCAATAACATTCGCCCAAACGTTATTTTGCGCCATGATGTCTTTCTCAGTAGCCACCTTGCGGTCATTCCAACAACCGGAAATCGCCCCTGCTACGTCGGCACTGCCCTTTTGAGAATAATAGATTGTGCTCTTGTAAATACCTACAAGGTCAGCGAAGACGTCGAAGTGGTTAGTGTAGTTATAGCGACAGTCAATGTTTCCCTTGCCTGGTGCCAAATAGCCGCGCGTACCCCACATTTGTGCCAACGTGTTGTTTAAAGCGTCTTGACCAATGCCGTTAATGGGGTTCCAAAGTCCGCCGTTCTTACCCTTACTTTTCACGTAATCGAGCATTTCATTGAGGTAAGCCGCATTGGTTGAGACTTCATCACCACCAATGTGGATGTAGGGCGCATCAGCAAAGACTTCAACGGCTTCATCAATCACCTTTTTGAGAACAACTTTACCTTCCGCGCTCTGCATGTTGAAACCCATAGCACGCTCAAAGGCTTCGCTGTGACCGGGCATATCAATTTCGGGAATGACAATCACCCCGTGCTTTTTCGCAGCCTCCATCACGCGCTTGCAATCCTCTTGCGTGTAATATTGTCCGGGAAAGCGTGTCATGCTTGCCGAAGAGGTGAGCTTGGGATAAGCCTTCACCTCAAAACGCCAAGCTTGGTTTTCTGTCAAGTGCCAATGGAAAGTGTTCACTTTGAAACGTGAGAAGAGTTCAATCTGTTTCACGAGTTCATCTGTCGAAATGAATGAACGACCCACGTCATGCATGTAACCGCGCAACTTGAATGCGGGCCAGTCTTTCATTGTGAGACATTCGAGCGCCTTAGTGCCGTCCCAACCTTCTGCTAATTGTGTGAGGGTTTGGGCAGCACGAATCACCCCTGTGTTGGTTACCGCCGTGATATTGATTTCGTTGGCAGTAATTTCAAGGGTGTAGGCTTCGTTTTCGTAACCATAGAGTGGGTAATCGTAAGCGCCCTCAATGCTTTCAACGAGTTTTACGTTGACTGCCTTTCCGCCTTCGGCAAGAGTGCAACCATTTGTGGTGAAAAACTCTTCAAGCAAGGCACATGTCCCTGCACCGTCGGCATAATTAATGCTGACGGCTCCGCTCAAGGCGAACGTTGTTCCTGTTGTTACAGTCACCTCCTGTGGTTTGGGCAACAAATGCTCCACCTTTGCCTGTAGGGCCGTGGGCAGGCACATCACCAGGGCAACGAGTGCCAAAATAAATTTCTTTGTCATGTGGTTGAATATTAAATAGTGAATATAAATTTGCGTAGTCACTTTAGGGGACACTACCCCATGATGCACAAAGGTAGGAATATATTTGGATATGGGCAAGACATTGGAAAAGGAAAAAGGGGAACGGATAAAGGAGAAATGCCCTGCGGGGTGAGAGTCCGGACTTTTTCCGCTATCAAAGGTTTTCTCCCGCAAGGCATTACTCACTCCTCACCAAAGAATGCTCCTCACTACTAACTTGTTAACGTCCCGCAAGGTTATTACTCACACTCACTACTAACTCGTATCCCC
>CALCUV010000170.1 GCA_937906765.1 uncultured Prevotella sp. | reverse complement strand
GTCGTGGGCTGTTGCTACATGGGGATTGTATCTCATTGCCCTACACTTAGCACCAAGTGTAATGAATACATCTCGAAGGTGGCTTTACCACATCATCATACTGCTGGGCTTCATGGCATTGCAGATGTGCTGGTATGGTATCAACTACTTACCCTCGGCAGAAACAAGCGTACATACATATAACCAATAAAATTTAAAGTTATGAAGCAAATAAAAGTTCAGTATCTGATTTTTGTTGCATTGCTGTTATTAGTAGGCAGTTTTGTTACTTATCGAGCAATGCTTACGACACCATCTACAGAGATGGCTCCAGAGGCACGCGTTTTAGCAATAATGGAGGAGGGAGGTTGCATGAGTTGCCATAGTGCAAATCCTCAACTTCCATTCTATGCCAACCTCCCTGTAGCAGGAGATATGGTAATGAAAGACATTCAGGAGGGTTATCGCGCATTCGACATCGAGGATTGTATGACAAAATTGCAAGAAGGCGGTATGCCTTCGCCTGTGGATGTAGCCAAAATAGAGAAGGTAGCACTGGATAAGCGCATGCCAATGGCAAAGTACTACTTGGTGCATTGGGGTAGCCAAATGACGGACGAGAAGGCTGCCGTAATTGCAGAGTGGGCACGCGATTACCGCACAGCATACTACAATGATGGCTTGACTGGAGAGCGCGCAGGCGAACCCGTACGTCCTATTTTAGCAAACACCGATGTTGACCAAAGAAAGGTTGCGCTTGGTTATGCCCTTTATCATGACACACGTTTGTCGGTAGATAACACCGTTTCGTGTGCCACATGCCACGGACTTAACACGGGCGGTGTGGACAACCTCCAATACTCCAAGGGAGTCGCCAACAACATTGGCGGAGTAAATGCGCCCACGACATACAATGCCGTTTACAACTTTGTACAGTTCTGGGACGGTCGTGCCAAGACGCTTGCAGAGCAGGCTGCCGGACCTCCACTCAACCCTATTGAGATGGCATCTACTTCTTTTGACGAGATTATCGCTAAACTCGCGAAAGAAAAGCAGTATGTTGAAGCATTCGACTCCATATATGCTGATGGTATCACTGAAGCGAATATAACGAATGCCATTGAGGAATTCGAACGCACATTGATCACCCCCAATTCAAAGTTTGATAAATGGTTATTGGGCGATAATGAGGCGCTCAATGCTGATGAAGTTCATGGTTACGAGTTGTTTAAGACGAACAGTTGTGCCACCTGCCACGTGGGTGCAAACTTGGGTGGAGAATCCTACGAACTTATGGGATTGCGACACCATTATTTCGAGGCACGAGGAACGGAACTTACTGAGGAAGACAACGGTCGCTTCAAGCAGACTAAGGACGAGCGTGACCGTCATCGCTTCAAGGTGCCGGGGTTGCGTAACATTGAACTCACATGGCCTTATTATCATGACGGCACTCGTGCGACCATGGAAGAGGCAGTACGTGATATGGCACTTTATCAGTGTGACGTAGAACTTAAAGACTCCGAAGTGGCAGCTATCGTTGCATTCATGCGCACCCTTACAGGTGAGTATCAGGGTAAGTTACTTAAATCGGATAACGTGCAAGAGAATTAAGGAAAATAGACATTAAAAATAAGGTGTTTTAAATTGAATGAGGGTGTGCCCATCGGACACACCCTCATCTTTATGTCAGAAATGAAAAGCCTATTGAACCATTGGTGTAAATGTCGTATTTTATTTCTGTGTTGGATTTGATGCAAATTTATCCAATAGACGTTTAACCCATCAATTTCAAATAAAGTAATATCTCTAAACTCACGTATGACTCCCAAAACGGAACCATAAATATATGCGTTCCCTTACATTTGACACATTATTAGGAACTGGAATTTTAATGTGTAATTTAGGAGAAATTAAGAGTTATTTAAGAAAAATTATTTGAGACTTAGGACAAATTAAGTTACTCTTTGTTTTCCCTATGTATGACTTCTATAAATCGAACGATATATTTCTGATAATAATTAAAATAGAGGCGAACCAGCAATAGTATTGTGCTATTGTCGGTTCGCCTCATTTATGAAAAAAACAGAAGAGCGATAAGCCGGGTTCTGTGCCCTCAGGAAATTACAGGTGTAACTTCCCTTAAGAGGGTGCTTATCATTTATCCGCACGCACCATCACTGATACGCTCTATCGTTCTACCCTCCGGCGCGCTTTGTTCACGAGGAACAAAATCTCGAACGGGCAATCCTCATTCGCCGGTATACATGAACTTTCAGCCTCCGATGTGCACAGCTCGTATGTCACCACACGACTGGTGAGCTCTTACCCCACCTTCTCACCCTTACCTATGAAGCTGTCATCTTGAATACAAGACGCGCCAAGGCGGTTGTTTTCTTCTGCACGACTTAACCCTCACGGACTACTTCCCATTAAGAAGCGGAGCGCCCTGTGCTGCCCGGACTTTCCTCCTGCACCACTTACATTGCACAAAGACAACGGGGTGCACGCGATAAGCTGCTCTTCTGTAATAAGGTTGTAAAGTTTTGAGGTTATAAGGTTATAAGGTTATAAGAGCCATCCGGATAGTAGTTGTATACCCCCCGCAAGGTTCTTTCAACCTAAAAGCAAAGCGACTTAATAACCTTCCACCTCACCCCACATTTCTAAAATCAAGTGCGAAGTTATAAAAAAATATCATTACTTTTGCAAGATGAAGTGTCTTTTCCTCAAAATAGCCGTGATATTAGGATGCATGAGCGTCGAAGCCCAGCAGATACGGACTTTCGTGCCTAACATCGTGACGCCTCGCCTGCTCCACGTTCGCGAGGTGAACGGTTTGCCCATTTTGCCACTCCGCGGAGGGGAGCAATTGGAGTTTAGTTTTGATGATTTAGACACGAACCACGAACGCTATTACTATCGAGTAGAGCATTGTGACCAACACTTCCGTCCCACGGAGCAACTCCTGGAAAGCAGTTATTTGCAAGCCACGGAGAACACCCTGCCCATTGACCTCTACGAGCCTTCGCGAAATACGACGGTGAATTATAACCACTACTCTCTCCTACTCCCCAATGCAGATATGCGCATGCTCCTTCCGGGGAATTATCGCTTGAGCATCTTGCGTGAGGGAGAAGATGCGGAGGAGGAATTTGAGACCGTGGCAGAAGCCTTCTTCATGGTGGGCGAACAACGCGTGAGCATCAATGCCTCGATGACCACGATGACGGATGCCGATTACAACAACCGCCACCAACAACTGACCGTTGAAGTGGATTTCGGCGCCCTACGCTTGAGTTGCCCTGAAGAGGAGTTGAGTGTGTACGTCGTTCAAAATCGCCGTTGGGATAAGATGCGCAAGTGTCCCGCTCCGAATTTCCTCACAATGGGTAAGATGAAGTGGCAACATTGTCGCGACCTCATCTTCAACGCGGGCAATGAGTTCAGAAAGTTTGAAACGCTCTCTACGGAATATCCCGCCCTTCACGTTGACCGCATGGCATGGGAAGCAGAGCGCGATAGTTATGTGGCAACACTCTACACCGACGAGGTGCGCAAGAATTATCTTTACGATGAAGACTTGACGGGAGGTTTCATCATCCGCAATACGGACAATTACGATAACGACACGGAGAGCGATTACATCGACGTGCACTTCCGCCTCAATGCTCCCTTGCGCCTGGATTGCCCCATATATGTGTATGGCACTTGGGCAACGAATGCCGACCGCGAAACCTATCGCCTGCATTATAACGAAGAGACCCACCTCTACGAAGCAAACGTCATGCTCAAGCAGGGGTATTACAACTACTATTACGACACCCCCGATGATAGCGTGGAGGGCAACTTCTATCAAACCCAAAACGAATACCTCATCCTCGTATATGCCCGCCCCATTGGCGAGCGGTATGACAGATTGGTGGGGTGGAAGGGAGTGAGAAGTGAGAAGTGAGGAGTGAGTAACACCATGCGGAATGTGTGGTATGCTTGACCTTAATGACATTAAAGACATTAATGTCGCTCAGAACTTCAAGACCTTTAAACCTCAGAACTTCAGAACCTCAGAACCTTAAAACCTCAGAACCTCAAATGAATATTGTCTTTCTCGATAGTTACACGCTCAACCCTGGCGATTTGAGTTGGGATGTGTTTCAATCCTTTGGCACATTTGTGACCTACGACCGCACCTTGCCCTCTGAAGTCATTGAGCGCGCCAAGGATGCCGAAGTGATTATCACGAATAAAGTGCGCCTCGGAGAAGCAGAATATGCTCAGCTTCCGAAGTTGAAATTAGTGCTCGTGGCGGCAACTGGATATGACGTTATAGACACCGTAGCGGCGCGCAATCACGGCATTTGCGTGTGTAATTGTGCGGGTTATAGTTCGCGTGCCGTGGCGCAAATGGTGTTTGCCCACCTGCTTGAAGTGTGCTCCTCCGTGGGGCATTACGCACGCCTCAATGCCGAAGAGAAGATGTGGGCAAAGAGTCGCGACTTTTGTTGTTGGCATAACCCCTTGACCGAACTTTGCGGAAAGCGCTTGGCCATCGTAGGGTACGGTAACATTGGGCGCGAGGTGGAACGTCTGGCAAAAGCCTTCTACATGGAGGTCTATGCCGTAAGTTCAAAGCCCCAAAGCGAACTCCCCGAGGGTGTTACGAAGATAAGTCTTGAAGATGCCGTGGCAACGTGTGACGTATTGAGTCTCTGTTGTCCCCTCACAAAGGACAATGAGCGCATGATTAACGCGACGCTCCTTGGCAACGCCAACCCCGACCTTATCATCGTCAACACAGCGCGCGGAAAACTCATCGAGGAACCCGCCATCGCGGAAGCATTGCGTGAGAACCGCATAAAGGCCTTCTGCGCCGACGTGCTTTCAAGTGAACCTCCCACGCTTGAAAATCCCCTTCTCTCTGCACCCCGCGCCTTCATCACGCCCCACATTGCTTGGGCCACACGCGAAGCACGCGGACGCATCATCGACATCCTCGTAGGCAACCTCAAGGCATTTATTGCAGGTGCTCCTACGAATGTGGTGAATTAAGGTTTTAAGGTTAAGAGGTTATAAGGTTATGAGGGCCATGCGGTTCTTTTAGGCGCCTGACCTTAATGACCTTAAAGACACTAAAGACCTTAAAGTCCCTAAAAAACACTTCGCAAGGTTATTTCTCCTTTAATTCCACTTCGTGGACTTGACCTCCTTCTCGTAAGGCATAGTACAAACAAGTTTGTCCTCTGCTCTTACTTCGAGCGTCGGTTCTCCTTTCTCATTTCCCCTTATGTTATTCGACATCAGCTTCTACTCCGCATGCGACTACATCGGTACGCTTGCATTCGCCATCTCTGGTGTGCGCCTGGCTTCAGCAAAGCGCTTTGACCTTTTCGGTGCTTACATTGTAGGTATCGCCACGGCTATTGGTGGTGGTACGACGCGTGATATTATGCTCAACGTGCCCATCTTCTGGTTGAAGGACCCCACATATCTGCTCATCTGCGCCTTCGCCGTATTCTGGGTAATTGTGTTCCGCAAACACTTGGTGAAGCAGGACAACACATGGTTCATCTTCGACACCATCGGTCTTGCCGTCTTCGCCATTACAGGGATTGAAAAGTCGCTCGACAATGGTTTCCCCTACTGGACAGCCATCCTTATGGGTACGCTTACGGGTGCTGGCGGTGGTGTGCTCCGTGATATTTTCATCAACGTCGAACCCCTCATTTTCCGCAAGGAAATCTATGCCCTTGCGTGCGTAATTGGCGGTATTTTCTATTGGGTGTGCCACGAGTTTTTGGACTTCAACTACGTATGGTCGGGTATTATTTGCGCGGGAGCGGTCATCATTATGCGCTTGCTTGCCGTACGCTTCCGCCTCCACCTTCCCACGTTGAAGGGAGAAGACTAACAATCACGTTTCCACAAAGTTATGGCAAAGAAAGAAGCACATCTCACCCCGCGCCTCTCGCCCGAGAGTAAGGAAGACATCCGTCGCGCCGTTGAAGTGATGAACAAGGGGGGCATCATCCTCTACCCCACCGACACGATTTGGGGACTTGGTTGCGACGCCACGAATGCCGACGCCGTACGTCGCATTTACGAAATCAAGCAACGCACGGACGCCAAGGCGCTCATCTCGCTCGTTGACTCTGAAACGAAGGTGCAATTCTACGTGAAGGAAGTGCCCGAGGTGGCGTGGGACGTTATGGAACTCTCCGAGCGCCCCATGACCGTTGTGTTTGACGGGGGCAGAAACCTTGCGCCCAACCTTTTGGCGGAGGACGGTTCCGTAGCCATTCGTATCACTAAGGAGGCATTTAGCAAGGAACTTTGCATGCGCATGAAGCGAGCCGTCGTGTCCACCTCGGCAAACATTAGCGGACAATCTGCTCCCCGTTGCTTCGCCGAGATTTCCGAAGAAATCAAGCGGGCGGTAGATTACATTTGCACCTCGCGCCAAGAAGAACCGCCCACACAAACGGCTTCAAGCATCATCAAATTGGGTGCAGGCGGAGAAGTTACCATCATACGCTAAAAAAGTGTTGAGAAACTCACTTGACTTATGTTTCAGTTTTTAAGAATATGGTGTAATAAGCACCTCACACAAAGGCAGTTCATCCTCGTACTCAGCCTTTTTGTGGGCATTGGCGCAGCCCTTGCGGCTCAGGCGCTGAAATGGCTTATTCACGAAATCGAAGGATTGCTCACCCATAGTTTTGACACGACGCAATCCAACTGGCTCTACCTCGTTTATCCCGTCGTGGGGATTTTCCTCACCGCCCTCTTTATCAAGTACATCGTGCGCGATGACATTGGTCATGGGGTGACAAAGATTCTCTACGCCCTCTCGCGCAAGCAAGGTCGCATCCGCAACCACAATTGCTTCACGAGCGTTGTTGCCTCGGCCATCACCATCGGTTTCGGGGGTTCGGTTGGGGCAGAATCGCCCATTGTCTTGACGGGTTCGGCCATCGGTTCTTCGCTCGGCAAGGCCTTTAAGTTGGACCATAAGACATTGATGTTACTCATCGGGTGTGGCGCCTCGGGTGCCGTAGCAGGTATCTTCAAGGCGCCCATTGCGGGATTGGTCTTCACACTTGAAGTGTTGATGATCGACCTCACGATGGCATCGCTCCTTCCCCTTCTCATCAGTTGCATCACCGCCACCTGCCTCACCTACTTCCTTTCGGGCGACATGCAGGCGCTCTTCCCCTTCTCGCTCAAGACGCCCTTCACCGTAGAGGATGTGCCCACGGTGATTCTGCTCGGCATCTTTTGCGGACTCATTTCTCTTTACTTCACGAAGGCGATGAATGCCTTTGAGAAGGTGTTCTCACGCTTCGGCAAGGGCATGTTCTCACGCTTGGCGCTTGGGGGCACGGTATTGGCATTGCTCATCTACCTCTTTCCCCCGCTTTACGGAGAAGGTTACTCCACCATCACGATGCTGCTCAATAGTTCGGGACAGGAGAATGCCACCGACGTGCTCAACAACTCCTTCTTCTACGGCCATTCGGAATACCTCTTGCTCTACCTCGGTTTGATTCTCCTCACCAAGGTGTTTGCCACATCAGCTACGAACGGTGGTGGCGGTTGCGGGGGTACCTTCGCCCCCAGTTTGTTTCTCGGTTGCATCGGCGGATTTATCTTCGCTCAATTGTGGAATAATTACGGCCTTTGGGACGTCGCTACGCCCGAGGAAAACTATGCTCTGCTGGGTATGGCGGGAGTCATGGCAGGAGTGTTCCACGCGCCGCTCACGGGTGTCTTCCTCATTGCCGAACTCACGGGGGGCTACGACCTCTTCCTCCCCCTCATGATTGTGTCGGGATGCTCTTACTTGGTGATTCATTCCTTCGAACCTCATAGCATCTACGCCATGCGTCTTGCGCGCCGTGGGCAACTCCTCACGCACGACAAGGACAGCTCCGTGCTCACGCTCATGTCGCTCGACGAAGTGATTATTAAGGACACACCCACCCTTTCTGCCGACATGAACCTCGGTCAACTCGTGCGCATCATCTCCAACGAGCGCTCCGACGTGTTTGCCGTGGTGGATAAAAAGAACATGC
>CALCUV010000169.1 GCA_937906765.1 uncultured Prevotella sp. | reverse complement strand
CCGGATCTGCTGGGATAAAGGAGAAATGAAAAAGGAGAAATGAGAAAGACCATGCGGAGTAATGTCCCGCACGGACTCCTCACTACTAACTCCTCACTACTAACTAACCTCAAACCTCACCCAAAATGAACATCCTCTTCGTATGCCTCGGCAACATCTGTCGCTCCGTCACGGCGGAAGAAGTCTTTCGCACGCTTGCTCGTAAGGCAGGGGTGGACGACCAATTTACGGTTGATTCGGCAGACATGATTGACTATCACGAAGGCGAATTGGCAGATAGTCGTATGCGTGTTTGCGCCCAACGCCGTGGGTATCACCTCACACACCGTTCGCGCCCTGTGCGTAAAGAAGATTTCACGCGCTTCGACCTTATCGTGGCGATGGACGATAACAACGTGCGCCAACTTCACAACGTCGCTCCCTCGGAGGAGGCAAAGCAGAAGGTCGCGCGCATGGCAGATTACCTCACGGAGCATCCTCACACCTTCATCCCCGACCCCTATTACGACGGCCCCGAAGCGTTCGACCTCGTCGTTACCCTGCTCGAAGATGCTTGTGCGGAGTTGTTGAGGAGGGTGAGGTAATACCCTCATGCTGATATATTATATATCAAAAATTGAAGCTATAATTTGAGTAATTATTTTTCCTGCTAATAGTCGTTTTTCACTTTAAAAGAGGATAATATAAAGTATATATAGTTAAAGTATATATAGTTATGGACTCAATTACATTAAGCACAATTACGTTCTTAAAAATATTGTCTTTTCATTCTTTTGTCTACTTTTTGTTGATAGGACTATTTTCAACCTTTGCATCTCGAGATGCAAAGATTGGTATTGTTGATAATACACTAAAAGTAGGTTGGAAAAAACAATTTGTTTATATCTTCTATGTAATTTTTGGAACATGTTTGGGATATTTGCTTGTAATTGATGAACAGACAAAAAAAGAGATAAGTTACAATAGAATTATTCCTAAAGCAATTTCTACAATATTTGTATTACTATGTATTTTTTTGCCTGTTGCTGAGTTATTATGGATAAATGACAACATTCATGACGCATTAAAATATAGAGTTGGACTGAATGAAATTGATATGGCTTTACTAAAGACACCTGTAATTGGCTATGAAACGACAACCCAATTCTATATACATCAAGCCTTTAATCATTTCTTTACAAACATCATTATTGCAGTTTATGCCTATAAATTTCAATGGTCAAATACTAAATGGTACACAAAAGTTAGAAAAGGAATAGGATATTTCTTATTGTATGCATTGGGACTTAGCATAACAGATATACATTATTTCGAATGGCCTGAATTGCTACCATATATTGTGATGGGTATACTCAGTTATCTACTCATCAAAACGTATAATACAAAAACGCCCATCAATATAGAATGCAATTCTGAAATAAATAGTTCTGACACAAGCATATCTACTGAGATAAACGAAATTATTAAAGAAGAGAACTACACTGAGGATAATTGCAAAATAAGTAAAGATAACAATTATCAGACAAAAGAAAAAACTGAAAATAAAGATATGATAAGTTCCGGATTCATTTATTGTCCTTATTGTGGAAAAGAGTTGGACCAAGAAAGTTTGTTTTGTAAATTCTGTGGTAAAAAAGTGTCTTCACAATCATACAAATCATTTGGAAATGGTTTATTGAAGAACCTAAATCATTGCCTTAAGTGGATTGTTTCTGGGATTTATATATTGTATAATAAAGTTGTTAAACCTCTCCTCATATTGTGTTGTATTGTTGCATGTTTAGTTGGTGCTATGGGTCTTGTACTTGGTTATAATGCTTATGGTTTTGAGGATAAACAGTATTATAATATTGATGGGGAATATGAACTTACATTGTGTTTTTTGCCATGTTTACTCGTTATACTGATAGTGTATAATTTAATAATTTGGAAGAATAAACAAAATAGAACTAGTAAATATAAGATTTTAAGTAATCTTATACTTATCTTTTCAATTATACCCATAAGTGTAATTGCAGTGAATACTCCTGAAATATTTGATGATTATTCTCATTTGAATAAAGAAAAAGAAATTTATGAAAATTTATATCTAAAAGATAAGGTTGCTAGGCAAGAACAATTAAGACAAATACTTCAAGATATTTGGAATAATACATCTAAGATTTATGAATTTACGAGTGAAATTGATAAGTATAATGGTGATATAAAATTATTAGATATTATTAAGGAAGAAGCAAATAATGACAATCATTTAGCGCAAGCATATTTAGGGTTGTATTATTATGGAGATAGCTATGATTATATTATTAATGATGGATATTCACAAGTGGATACGGAAAAAAGTGAAAGAGCTTTTTACTGGTTTGTGCAATCAGCTAATGGCGGGAATCCTATTGGTCAAAGGTTGTTAGGAAGATGCTATGCAAAAACTTTAGATGTTAATTCAGTTGAAAAGGATTTGAATTTAGCTCATAAGTGGTGGAAATTAGCTTCTGAGCAAAATGATGCAAAAGCATATCTCTACTTGGGAAATCTTTATGGAAAATGGCAATATCTTAGTGGTATTCGTGTATCTGAATCTGGTGAAAGACAAGGTATAGATTTGGATGATAATAACAATATTCAATGCAAGTTTAATTTACCTGAAGATTGGTGGATAGATTTACCTTTAGCGAGAAAATATTGGCAGAAAGCTGCAGATTTAGGTAATTCGGACGCTCAGGATGCATTAGAAAGAGTCTATCCTGATGAGCAAGGAATGCAATTGGGAAATTGATATACTCCATCATAAATAGAGTGAGTATATACCAAGGGCTGCGCCAATTTCATCATTCGGTGCAGCCCTTAATGTATTTTATATTAGATTAGTGATGCGGTAGTTTTTACGCCACGGTCCACTTGCAACGTACGGGCGATACGATGGCGCCTTCTTCCTTGAGTTGCTTCATCGCCTTGTCCACTTCCTTGCGGTCAAGCCCTGAGAGTTCGGCAATCTTACCAGCGTTGAGGGGTTCGCCAGCCGCCTTTAATGTCTCGAGAACGGTATTCTTTGTTTCCATAGTTTGTAAATGTTTTAAGTTAGAGATTTTGGGTATTGGTATTAGGAACTGAATGTTTGTAGTTAGTAGTGAGGAGAGAGTAGTGAGTAGTGAGTAGTGAGTAGTCCGTGCGGAGTAAAATCACAATGGAGTTGCAAGAAGAATCATACCGCATGGACTCCTCACTCCTCTCTTCTCACTAATTCTTCACCGCCTTTAGCACTTGTTGCGCATGCGTCTTGGTGTTGATTTGCTTGGGGGTAAAGATGTGGGTGATGGTGCCCGTTTCGTCGACCACGAAGGTGGTGCGAAGGGTGCCCATGTACTTGCGTCCGCACATTGATTTTTCGCCCCATGTGCCAAAGATTTCGTGCAGGCGGAGGTCGGTGTCGGCAATGAGGGTGAAGGGTAGGGCGTTCTTCTCAATAAACTTCTGATGCGACGCCGCCGAATTGCTACTCACGCCGATGACGTTGTAACCGAGTGCCGCCAGTTCGTGATAGTCGTCACGAAGGCTGCATGCCTGCGCCGTGCAACCTGATGTGTTGTCCTTGGGATAGAAATAAATCACGAGTTTCTGTCCGCTGAATTGTGCGCGTGTCACTTCTGCTCCCGCTTCGTTCATGCCGAATACTTCGGGAATCTTATCTCCAATGTTTAGCATAATCAAATTCTGTTTTTCTTTTTTTCTGATGCAAAGGTAAGCAGGGATTTTGAATTATGCAAACAGATAAAAACTATGGATGTATAGGGATTATCTATAAGGTGGAGTGTCAGGGTGGGGATGCTATGTGTCTTAAAAGCGAGTTAGGCTTCAGTAATTGGGAGATAGTTTGAAGCATTAGTGAGTTAGTTTTATTTATATGGGAGATAGTAATTGGGAGTTAGTTTGAAAGGGGCTGGGCTGTAGGGGGAGAGGATTTCCTTATGCAAAGATACAACTCACCTCCCGCGTGTTGTATCTTTGCATAAGGAAATGGCAAGGAAAATGGGGAGCGGTCGGATGTGAGGGATATTGTGAAAGTAGGGAGAGGTAGTATTCAGGAGCACCGACCTTGATAAACCACGAAAAGGGGGAAACTGAGTGAAACAAAAAAAGGACGCACAAACGGTGCGCCCATAATGTTCAAGCAAAAAATGAGTTGTAATCAGTCCAGGACGTTACCCTTCGCTATGTAGTTCTCTTTCCGCAGGTCGTTGTACTCTGTCAGTTGTACTCTGTACTCTAATTCTTACTCTACCCTCATTTCGCCATCCGCCTTAAAGCCGCGGAGGAAGTCGGTGATGGCCATTCGCTTCTTGCCTGCCAATTGGATCTGGCGCAGGTGGAGGAAGCCGTCGGCGAGGGCGACTTTGAGGAAGGTCTTTCCGTCGGTGTGGAGGGTGCCGAGGGGATGTTGGTGGGAGGTGAATTCCTTTTCGGTTTCATACACCTTGAGCACCTGCGTTTTGCCCGCCGTGGTGAGTTCTGTCCATGCGGCGGGGTAGGGTGAGAGTCCGCGTACGAAGTCGTAGCAGCGCTTTACGCCCGTCTGCCAATCGATGCGACAGGTTTCCTTAAAGATTTTGGGGGCAGGGCGGAGTTCGTCGCAGGGTGCCATTCCCTCTTGCGGAATGGGGCGAACGGTGCCCGCAAGGATGTTGTCTACGGTTTCCGTTACGAGCGCTCCACCGAGGTGCATGAGTTTGTCGTACACGATTTCCACATTATCCGTGTCGGCAATGGGCACGCGTACCTGTTGGATGACGTTGCCCGTGTCAATCTCGTGTTGGAGGAAGAAGGTGGTGATGCCCGTTTCCTTGTCACCATTGATGACCGCCCAGTTGATGGGTGCTGCGCCACGATACTCGGGCAGCAGCGAGGCGTGCAGGTTGAAGGTGCCGAGGGAAGGCATGCTCCACACCACTTCGGGAAGCATGCGGAAGGCCACTACGATTTGGAGGTCGGCATGGAGTTCGCGGAGTTCGTTTACGAAGGCCTCGTCCTTCAAGCGCTCGGGTTGGAGCACGCGCAGGCCTTGCGACACGGCATATTGCTTCACGGGCGAGGCTTGGAGTTCCGTTTGGTGGCGCCCAATGGGTTTGTCGGGCATGGTGACAACAGCCACGACGTTATAACCGCCCTCAACGAGGGCACGAAGACTCTCCACGGCAAATTCGGGAGTGCCCATATAGATGATGCGTAGGTCTTGTTTGGTCATTGTATAGGAGTTAGTAGTGAGGGGTTAGTAGTTAGTAGTCCGTGCGGAGTGAGGCAAGTATTCCCTAAAAGGGAAAATCCGTAGAGTAGTTGTACTCTGGTCAGGGTGTTGCCCATCGCTATGTAGATTATGCTCTTACTGGGCGTTTCTATTCCGCATGGTCTTTCTCCTTTTTCCTTTTTCCTTTTTTTCTTTCTCTTTTACTCTTGCGAAAAATCCTTCATCACCTGTCGGTAGTGGGCATAGAATTTCGTGCGTGACACGAAGCCGGCGAAGGTGTTGTCGGTGTTAAGTACGGGGAGGGTGGAGTAAGGCGTTTGTTCGAGTTTGTCCATCACCACTTGCATGGGGTCGGCCGTAGAAAGGAGGATGGTGGGGGTGTGCATGATTTGCTCCACCGTGTAGAGGCGGTAGAGTTCGCTTCGGAATATTATTTTGCGGATGCTACGGAGTCCGACAACGCCTACGAGCATGTTCTTCT